>NZ_JAXXXI010000052.1:0-17427 GCF_037359455.1 Suilimivivens sp. | reverse complement strand
TCAGACGCAACTCTGATATAATATCATGTGTTTCTGTCTGTGTCAACACCTTTTTTTATTTTTCTTCGTTGCTTTTCGACTTCGTTTTACTTGTCCCTCGCAACGAATCATAATATACCACTATAAATAGCCCTTGTCAATGCCCTTTTTTAAAAATTGTAGAAATTTTTTGCACATTTTTCAGAAAAGCAAAAAAGGCCTTAAAAGCTGGCCTTTTTCGTCATCTCGCTAATCCTTATTCTAGTTCAGTACTTTACTGTAATGAAATTGTTGCGTTTTTATCTCCATTTCTAACAATAACCGCTATGCTGTCAGAGCCGCCTTCTGTCACACTGCCATCTGCCGGTACCTCACAGATCAGTACCAGTTCCTGGGTTCCGTTTCCGGGTATTGTTTCACTGAAATTTGAGAAATCATTCAGCAGCATAGTGGTCAGAGCATTCTGTGTCTTTCCACCTGCTGTAATTTTGAAACGGACTCCACTGCTGACCATGGACAGCTCCCTGTCTTCCCCGCTGACATTATGCGCAAGGAATTTCAGTACAAGAAGCTTCTGCCCTTCTGTCGCATCCATGGCAAAATAGGTTTGCTCGCCCGTATCCGGGTATGAATCATCCAGTTCATATCCTTCATAAGAAAAAGAAAAGCCATCTGCTCCGACCACATCATCCAGAGTCAGTTCTACTTTCTGTTTTGCAGTTTCAGAAGAAGACGCCTCATTATTCTTCGCTTCTTCTGCCTTTGCTGCTTCTTCCTGCTTCAACTGTTCCTTTTTGGCTTCCTTCTGTGCTTCTTCTTCTTTTTTCAGTTCTACGACTTCTTCGCTTTCCAGTCTAGACGGATGACTGCTGTAATGACGTTCTACTACCTCTGCCGCGTAGCTGACAATCAGCGCCTGTTCTTCTTCTGTCATATCCGGGATCTGATTGCCACATCCGGAAAGGAGAAGGCTTGCTGTCAGTATTGCTGCTGTAATTCCTGTCGCCCTATTCATGGTTCTCCCCCTCTTCTGCCTGAGCAGTATTCATTTCAGATATTATATGTTCTTCCATTTCTGTGCTTTCAGCCGGCACGGCAGCACCCTCAGATTCTTCTACGATAGTTACTTCCGGTTCTGCTACTTCTTCTGCTGCGGCCTTCTTTTCATTCTCCTTCTTCTCCAGATGAATATAAAGGAAAGATATGACAAGGGCTATGATTCCTACTGCCAGGAACAGAATTGCACGATAAAAACTGGTAATTCCGATAAAATCAAAAATCAGGAGCTTCAGGCATACAATTCCCGCCATGATAAGACCATTCAGTCTGTAACATCTGTCCTTCTTTTTAAAGCCAACTGCCACACAGCCCATCGCTACGATCATCCAGATAATACTTACTATGATCGGCACCGCAAATCCGGCTGTCAATATCATATAGTCAAAGTAATAGGCAAGCCACAGATACTTCCGCTTTACCTTCATCCCGTACTGTTCCCTGAATACAAGCAGAATGACCGCAGCACCAAGGATCATGGTGATCACATTATAATACCATGTATCTATAATCGGGCTGCACAGACTTAACAGTCCTGCCGTTATCACAGTAACCATTGCATAGGGATATCGGTTTGTCTCCTTCTGCACCGGCAAATGTGCAAACAGCCAGAAAAGCACCAGTACAACCGCCATGGCTGCCGCCAGGACATAATCTCCATGGAACTGTGTAAAAAGCATCAGCAGGATTCCATAAAGACCTGTGATCTCCTGAAAAAGGACGGATCTTCTGATATACACAACAGCAAATACTGCAGCCACTGCAAAAGGAACTGCATACCAGGTCTGTGTCATATAGGCTCCCTGCAAAAACAGAATTACCGTCAGTATATTATCAAGTGCTGTCAGATCTTTTTCTTTCTGCAGCAGCCTTGTTACCACAAAGATCAGTATTATGCCGATGGTTGTTTCCAGCATGTAATCCGAAAACCCATTGAACAGGACAATGATACCGGCAGCAAAATAATACAGGATCCATTTTTTTCTGTTCTGACCATACAGCAGGAAAAATACCGCTGTGACAGCCAGTGCTACCACCTCTGTCAGTAGTTTGACAAAAAGCTGTGATATTTCATAATCATAGCTGAACATATTCGTAAAGTCCAAAATCGCCCCGACTTCCACAAACATAACTGCCATCATGCCCAGTAGGATATCATAGGTAATCATAAGCCCTATTTTCTCTTTTTCCCTGTCCATAAAATAGATCAGGTGCAAAACAGCAAGTGCCACACCAATAAACAGGATCATGTAAATAGCATCCAGATGTGCATAGTAAATTCTTACCATGCCTATTACGGTAAATACAGTGTGAATGATCATATGGATGATCTTAACTGCTTCCGTATTCTTATCCAGCTTTAGTCCAATCGACGTCAGATTCACAAGCAGCAGAATTACTGTCAGAACCAGCAGATTCAGTCCGTTTTCATAACATCTTCCGGGAATAAAGCAGATATAGCAGCCGATCAGACTGACAAGCCACAAAGAAACTGACTCCCTCTTCCTACCTAGGAAAAATGTCCCTGCTGTTACCGCCAGCGCCACTATCAGTGCCGCTATGGCTCCAATATTATGGAGCACCTGGAAATTCACCATATCGGATATATAAATGCCGGCGATTCCTATACCGGTAATAATCATGGAAAACCTTTCACTGATCCGGCGTACCAGTAGTTCTCCGAGCAGAACGACCACCAGAGAAGCTGCATACAGACTGATCCCCTGCCAGATTCCATCAAGGAAATGCAGTCCGAGAATCAGAAAAGCGATCAGAACAAAGGCAGCTCCGATAAACGCAAACAGCTCTGCCCCGATTTTAAACTCTACCGTCCCTTTATGCAGATTCTCCGGCTGAGCAGCTACTGTGTACGCCGCAGGTGCTGCAGTACTGACTGGCTGACCAGTCTGCGCCGGCTGGCCATTCTTTGCCTTCTTCGTTTCACGCATTCTTTCCAGGTATATTTTATAGGTACGTTCCATCTCCTGCTGTACCTGCTGCGGAGATGCATTTCCTCCCTCCAGATCCTTCAGCATCTGCTTCAGATACTGGTCATAATAGGGATCCTGTGAAATCTCGATCAGATCCAGCAGACGCTTTTTCACCCTGCCGATCTCCTCCAGCCTGCCGGCCTGATCCCTGAGCGCCTTTGCTCTTTGCAGTTCATCCATTCTGACTTTCCTCCGTCTCCATTCCCTTTTCATCATCAACTTTTTCTCCGGCAGACTCCAGTTCAAACCAGAATTCCACGCCGTTATCATAATTCACTGCACCATACTTCTGGTTCAGTGCTTCCATAACCGCCTTTACGATAGAAAGGCCAACGCCACTTCCTCCGTAGGCTCTCGTTCTTGCCTTATCAACTTTGTAAAATTTATCCCAGATATGGGGCAGACTGTCTTCCGGAATCTGTTCCCCTGTATTAAAAACAGAAACCCTGACCAGATTGTCATGCCTGTTTAATTTTACATCAATCACTCTTTTTCCCGCAATATGATTTAAGGCATTGCTGAAATAATTGCCAAATACCTCTTCGACCATGAATTCATCTGCCCACACATAAACAGGATTCTGTGCCTCCATGATCACCTCGATCTCCTTCTGTCTGCAGAGCAGTTCTGATGCCTGCAGATAGTTTTGGATCAGGGCCACAATATCAAAGCGCTCCATTTCTACCTTTTCATTGCCAAATTCCAGTTCGTTCAGAGTCATCAGTTTCTTTACCATATTGTTCATCTTGGATGCTTCATCCATGATGACTTCACAGTAAAAGTTCCTGCTCTCCTCATCATCCGAAATGCCTTCTTTCAGGCCTTCTGCATATCCCTGGATCAGGGCAATTGGTGTTTTCAGCTCATGAGATACATTGGCAAGGAATTCCTTCCGCATCTCATCAATTTTATTCTTTCTCTCAATATCCCTCTGAAGTTCATTATTAGCACTTTTCAATTCGGAAATCGTCTGCTCCAGTGTATAGGAAAGCTCATTGATATTCTGTCCAAGCTGTGCGATCTCCGTCCTGCTCTTTCCTGTATACTTCGCATCAAAATCCAGGTGGATCATTCTCTCTGAAATCCCGGTCAGCTCTTCGATTGGTTTCGTGATCTGTCTGGAGATCAGGTATACGATCACCGCACTGATAATAGCAGAAGCGATCCCCACCTCTCCGAGAAACCGGTTTGCCAGCTTCACGCTTTCCCGGATGCTTTCCAGCGGACTTCTGAAAAGGAACAGATTTCCATTGTCAAGAACTCCCCACATTTCCAGAAATTCAGTTGCTGTCCTGTCATCCTCAGCAATCTGGATCTCATATTTCTCTCCAGTTTCCAAAAGCTTCTGATGTTCTGCCTTTCCCCCAAACAGATTATTCAGGAGTCTCTGACTGTAGGTACTGTAATCCGGTGTTGATGTTTTCAGTGTTTTGGATTCTGCATCAAGCAGGATATAATTTATATTGTATTTTCCGCAGTTCTTCTGAAATTCGATATCAAAGCTGTCTGTAGAGAGCGTGCCATTAGTTGCTGCCATATTCAGTATCTGGTAAGTTGCAAACATGGCATTCTGTTTCTTGGAAATATAGTATTCTCCAAGGAAAAAATTATTAATGAACCAGCATAGCAAAATCGTTCCCATCATGAGCAGACTGAACACCGCAGCCATCTGTTTCTTGATAGAATGACGAAGGCCGGCCGGCCGCCTTTCAACCATCGTATGGAACATTTTATACCTCAAACTTATAACCCATACCCCAGATGGTCTTGATCAGATCACCCTTCTCACCCATTTTGCTGCGGAGTTTTTTTACATGGGTATCAATGGTACGGGCATCGCCAAAGTAATCATAATTCCATACATTATTCAGAATCTTTTCTCTTGAAAGTGCAATTCCTTTATTTTCCATAAAATAAGCAAGCAGTTCAAATTCCTTATAGCTCAGCTCTATTTCTTTGCCGTCAATGGTTACACTGTGAGCTTCCTTGTCAAGAACAATGCCTCCCATGGACAGCTTATCTTCTGATTCCGTCTGTCCTGTTCTGCGAAGGATCGCCTCTACTCTGGCCACCAGGATCTTAGGACTGAAGGGCTTACTGATATATTCATCCACACCAAGCTGGAAACCCTGAAGTTCATCCTTCTCATCACTTCTTGCCGTCAGCATGATAATCGGCACCTTGGAATACTGCCTGATCTCCCTGCATGTCTGCCAGCCATCCATTTTGGGCATCATGACATCAAGTATCACAAGTGCAATATCCTTCTGTTCAAAAAAGATATCCAGTGCCTCGCTGCCATCTCCCGCCTCAAGTACCGTATAGCCGCTTTTAGTAAGGAAATCCGAAACCAGTTTACGCATTCTCGCTTCATCATCAACGACCAGTATTTTCATCTTCTCCATCTGTGATCACCTCTGATTCTTCCGGAGCTTCCATAGAGAGCTCCTGTTCCTTTTCTCTGACTCTGTTCTCTCTTTCTGTTAATTCCTGTTCCCAGGATGCATATTCATTTAAAATCTGTTTTTTGTAATTCAGAATATTCGGATTATCACTTTTCATTGTGATCACAAACATCGTGATCACCAGCAATGTAAGCAGCAGATTAAAGCACACTGATATCTGCAGATATCCCGCTTTCTTTTCCCTCCTGTCAGAAGGCTTCACTCTCCGCTTTACATAGGATACATCTATTTCCTCTCCTGTCTTATAAGAATAATTTCTGTAAAGAGGAATCGGTCTGATCTGAGATTCCTCATATCCATCTGCGATCAGTTCTTCTCTGAGCTTTCTTAAATATTCTAAGCCAACAGGTGTCTTAAACAGCTTCTGATCCAGGATACTGTCATACAGATTCAGCAGCATGGTCTTATTCTTGCCCTTTGTTTTCTCCTCAAAATAGTCAATCTTCTGTTTTTCTTCCAATGCCAGATCCCTGTCCTCCTTTGAGATGAACAGATACCCATCAACCTGATACTCATCCTTCTGTGCCATAGGTACTTCCTTTCAAAAAAATCCATGAACACGAAACTCTCCTCGTATTCATGGATTTTAGGGTAGTGGATTAGGCGGGAGTCGAACCCGCGTCCAAAGACCCATTCCCTGTCCTTCTACTATCATATTCAGTCTATTATGACAGATTGCTCTGCCCATTCCCTCTGCCGGACGGGGACTGACATCCTTCCGGTTTCAGTAGCTTCATGATACGCCCACAGGTGCAAAGCTTAGCCTGTGTCGTTTCCTACATAGTCGATGCCCGGATTTTAATGTGTAGGTGCACTAAAGCGGACAGCTGCCATTAGGCAGCGTATGCTAAATTATCTTCAGCGTTTGTATTTAATGTTGCGATTTGACGCATCGCCTGCGGATAGCTTCTCCAGCTGCAAGATCCCTGTCGAAACCTTTACTAACCCTTATATCTACTGTAAGTATACCAGTTATTTATAAAATAGCAATCAAAATTTTTAACCCTTCAGACGGATCTTCAGTTCCTTCTCCGCCTCTCTTCTCTGATCCTTCTTTGCAATGTCCTGCCTTTTGTCATATAGCTTTTTACCACGGGCAAGTCCGATCTCGATCTTGGCTCTGCCGTCCCTGAAATAAACCTGCAGGGGCACCAGCGTATAGCCCTTCTCTGCACTGCTTCCGATCAGTTTCCGGATCTGCTGTTTATGCAATAGCAGCTTCTTTGGCCGCAGCGGATCCTTGTTGAAAATGTTCCCCTTTTCATAAGGACTGATGTGCATGCCATAGGCATACACCTCTCCATTTTCGATACGGATGAACGCTTCCTTAATACTGCATTTTCCCATACGCAGTGACTTGACTTCCGTTCCATGAAGTACAAGCCCTGCTTCATACTTTTCTTCTATAAAATAATCATGATAGGCTTTCTTGTTATTTGCAACAAGCTTCATTTCTTCCTTTGCCATTATCCCTGCTCCTCTTCTTCCATATCATCTTCTGCAAGCAGAAAATCCACGCTCTTTGATACCATATCGACACTATCCACAAAAACCTTCAGTCTCTGTCCCAGCTTAAAGCATCTTCCGGTATCCCTTCCCACCATTTCGAAGGTCTCTTCCTTGTAATAATAGTAATCACCGGTCAGTCTTGCTACATGGATCATGCCTTCTACCGTATTTGGCAGTTCCACATAAATCCCCCATGCGGTAATACCGGAAATAATACCTTCCAGTGTTTCTCCGATATGGTGCTTCATATACTGTGCCTTCTTCAGCTTATCTGTTTCACGCTCTGCCTCATCCGCACGGCGCTCCAGTCTGGAAGTCTGCCTTGCGACCTCCGGAAGGATCTCCTTATAATGGTCAATCCGCTTTTCCATAAGACGTCCGCGCAGCTGCTCCTTAATGATCCTGTGGATCTGAAGATCCGGATACCTACGGATTGGAGAGGTAAAGTGACAGTAACAGGCACAGGCAAGTCCGAAGTGTCCAGTACATTCCACCGAATACTTTGCCTGCTTCATGCTCCGGAGCGCCAGCCTTGCAATCAGGGCTTCCTCTTCCGTTCCCTCGATACTAGCAAGGAGCTTCTGGATCTCCTTTGGATGCACCTCATGATCGCTGGTTTTGATCTTGATATGATAACCAAAATTATGGATAAAAGTCGCCAGCTTCTCTATTTTCTCTGCATCCGGTGTTTCATGTGTCCGGTAAAGGAACGGCACCTCCATCCAGTAAAAATGCTGTGCTACTGTCTCATTGGCAAGAAGCATAAAGTCTTCGATCAGATCTGTTGCCACATTTCTTTCATAAGGCTCTATGGAAACGGGATTTCCTTTCTGATCCAAAATGATCTTGCTTTCCGGAAAATCAAAATCTATGGAGCCTCTCTGTCTTCTCTTCTTACGGAGGATAGCCGCCAGCTCCTGCATATCCTGAAACATGGGAACCAGTTCTTCATATTCCTGGATCAATTCCGGATCTCCCTCTTCCAGGATCTTTCTGACCGCTGTATAGCTCATTCTTCTATCCACGCAGATCACGGTTTCGGCAATTTCATAGGAAACTACTTCTCCCTTTTTGTTTACCTTCATCAGACAGCTCAGAGCCAGTCTGTCCTCCCCCTGATTCAGGGAGCAGATCCCGTTTGACAGGGTATGCGGCAGCATAGGGATCACTCTGTCCACAAGATAGACACTGGTACCACGATTCAGTGCCTCTCTGTCCAGTGCAGAATTTTCCTGCACGTAATTGCTGACATCCGCAATATGAACCCCAAGGCAGTAATTTTCGCCTTCCCTGGTCAGACTGACTGCATCATCCAGATCCTTGGCATCTTCCCCATCAATCGTCACCATCTGCAGGGAACGCAGATCCCTTCTGCCTGCCATGTCAGCCTCAGATACCGGCTTACCAACACGTTCAGCCTGATTCAGAAGCTTTTCCTCGAATTCTACCGGAAGATCATATCCCTTTACAATAGAAAGGATATCTACCCCGGGATCATTCACATGTCCCAGGATCTCTGTGATCCTGCCCTCCGGTTTATGCTTGTCATCTCCGTAGTCGGTAAGCTCCACTACTACTTTATGCCCGGTGACTGCTCCCTTAGAACCTTCTGCCGGAATATAAATATCAGTGCTGATCTTTTCCAGATCCGGGATCACAAAGCCAAAGCTTTTCGACTTCTGATACGTACCCACCACCTTTGTAAGTCCATGGGAAAGAATCTTCACAATCCTGGCTTCCTGTCGTCTGCCTCCCTGTCCCTTCAAAAGTTCTACCTGTACCTGATCCTGATGGAAGGCACCGTTCACACCGCTCTCCGGAATGTACAGATCTTCGCTTCTGCCTTCGATCTCCACAAAGCCAAAGCCTTTGGGATGACTGATAAAAGTACCCACAAGGCCTCCGCCTTCTTCCCCTTTGGAATACTTGCCACGCTTGGAAATCTGAAGTCTTCCCTCCATCAGCAGTTCGTTCAGAATCGTCTTCAGTTCCTCCCGTTCTTCGGGACGAACCTGCATAAAGGCTGCCAGTTCCTTTTCCTTCATGGGAACATAAAACTTGTCATTTACCAGCTCACATATTAAATTTTTGCGTTTTTCATATAATGATCTGTCCATATTCTCCATCATATTTTCTGCCAGCTTCCTGCAATGCCTTTCCGGTTTTCCTGTACAAAAAAGGCATTCCCTGCGGAATGCCTTAAGTCCTAAAATACATTAAGATTTAATATAATACTGATGACCATAAAGCCTATCGCCAGATATTTCGTAAGCTTAACAAGCTTACCTTCCATGGAACGGCCTTTATTCTTGCCCCAGTATGTTTCCGCTGCTCCACTGATTGCTCCCAGTCCTGCAGATTTGCCTTCCTGCATCAGAACGATCACTGTTAAAACAATACATATTAAAATAAATAAAATCTGAATTACGATTCTAAGTGCTGCCATTTTCACACCTCCTAATGCAAACAAACATCAGTTTATCATATGCTCTTTGAATTTTCAAGTATTTCTGTAAATTATTTCCTATTTCACAGGCTGCGCAGATGCCTGTGCAGCAGCAGCGGCGGCTGTATCCTCTTCCGGTACCGGTACGATCTCTGTCAGGATACCATTCTCATCAGCCTGATACTGTACACCGTTCAGATCCAGTACCTGGTTTCTGATCAGCACACCCTTTTCATCAAAGTAATAGTTCTGCTTTGCTACCGGATAAATACCTGTCACGATATGTCCCAGTTCATCTGCGTAGTAAGTCTTATCCGCAATGTTGAACCAGCCGGATACCATCTGTCCTGTGGCAGGATCATAATAGTAGCTGGAACCATCTTCTCTTGCAATCATGCCGCTCTGTCTGATCCCATCTGCACTGAAAAGAAATTTCAGTCCATCAATAACCTGATCCCCGGTCAGCATATGGCCGTCTGTTCTGTCAAAGAAATAGAAATTTCCCTTCTCATCAGAATACCATTCCTTCTTCATGATACCATTGTTCAGGGGATCATAATAAAACTTCTGCTCTCCTACAGTAACCCAGCCTGCTGTTTTGATTCCCTCTGCTGTGAAGTAATAATTGTTTCCTTCTGCTGTATACTGTCCCCTGGCGATCTGTCCGTCCTCCGGAGTCAGATAATACGTGCCCTTATCGTCGGTAAACCAGCCTCTTACCAGATTGCCCGCGCCATCCAGATAATATCTGGTATCATTATAGTCAACCCATCCTCTCTGCATCTTCCAGTTACGATAGAATCTTGTCTGTCCATTATGGGCAATAAATCCCTCTGGAATGATCAGGGTACTGTAGTCCTTGTACTGATAGTTCACATCCACACGGCTGCCAAACCCATTCACTTTTCCATAGCTGGAATACTGCCAGAAGCAGACATTATTATTGTATTCACAGTTACTGCTGTACTGTGCTACCCATTTGTCCCATCCGCAGATAGAAAGCTTGGAGGTAAACATATTTTTATAGGAATACACCATTGGATAGTAACCGGCAGCATCGATCGTAGTACAGAACGCATTGATAATATCAATGAGCTGCTGATTAGACAGATTCTTATGGCATTTATCCTCAATATCAAAAACAACCGGATAGTTTACTGTATAGTTACTGATCCACTGCAGTACCAGATTCGCTTCATTCTGTGCTGCCTCCGGTGTCGTTGCATAGGAATAAACATATACACCCGTTTTAAGGCCTGCCGCAGCTGCCCCCTTTATATTGGTGTCAAAGTTCGGATCCACGCCACTGTTAGTGCTTCCAGCCTTGATAAATGCAAACTTCATGCCACTGGCTGCTACCTGTGACCAATTCACGCTTCCATTATGTTTGGAAACATCAACACCCTGTGCAATGTTTCCACTTGCATTCACTGCATGTACCTCTGCAGGCTGCAATGTCCATATCGCAGTCACTGTCAGGGCAAGTGCCAGTGTACGTTTCGCCAGTTCCTTAATTCCCTTTTTCATGTGCATTCTCTCTTATCTCCCGTATTTTATTCCTGTATTACAGGCCATTTCACAGATACTGTCATTTTACGTCTGTATCATTCCGCGCACAATGCTCCGTAGTTTATTCTATACAGTAGGAAAAGGATCCCTGTAATATGCATTCCTGCCAAGCTGCTCCTCGATCCTGAGAAGCCTGTTATACTTGGCAACTCTGTCACTTCTGCAGGGTGCACCTGTTTTGATCTGACCCGCATTCACCGCCACCGCCAGATCTGCAATAAATGGATCCTCTGTTTCTCCTGATCTGTGGGAAATCACAGCTTTATATCCATGATGCTGCGCCATCAGCACTGCCTCCATGGCTTCTGAAAGTGTTCCGATCTGATTTACTTTGACCAGTATGGCACCTGCCACGTTCAGTTTCATTCCTGCTTCCAGCCGTTTGGTGTTTGTCACAAACAGATCATCTCCAACAAGCTGCACCCTGCCGCCAAGTCTCTTCGTAAGCTTTTTCCAGCCTTCCCAGTCATCCTCAGCCAGTCCATCTTCAATGGAAACAATAGGAAATTCATTGATCAGTTCTTCATAATATGTGATCATTTCAGAAGTGTCCCTGACGATCTCCTCTCCCTTCAGAGAGCTTTCCCCAGGGAAATGATACATGCCTGTTTTCTCATTGTATAATTCACTGCTTGCCACGTCAAGAGCTATTTTAACATCCTTTCCTGGCAGATATTTACTTTTTTCGATTGCCTCAATAATCAACGTAAGAACTGCTCTGGCATCCGGGAGATCCGGTGCAAAGCCTCCCTCATCCCCGACTCCTGTGGAAAGTCCCTTTTGGACCAGAATCTTCTTTAAATAATGATAAATCTCCGCACATATCCGAAGCCCCTCTGAAAAGCTTCCGGCACTGACAGGCATGATCATAAATTCCTGAAAATCAACCGTATTAGCTGCATGTTTTCCGCCATTTAAAATATTCATCATGGGAACCGGCATCCGGTCTGTATGGACACCGCCAAGATACCTGTATAACGGCATATTAAGAGATTCTGCCGCCGCTCTTGCTACGGCAAGGGATACGGCAAGTGTCGCATTTGCTCCAAGATTTCCCTTATTATCCGTGCCATCAGTTTCCATCAGGATCCGGTCAACCTCCTGCTGATCAAGTCCATTTCTGCCACTCAGCGCTTCCTTGATCTTAGTATTGATATTGGATACAGCCTTCTGTACCCCAAGCCCAAAATACCTTTCCTGCGCATCCCGCAGTTCTACTGCCTCAAACCGTCCGGTACTGGCACCGGATGGTACTGCAGCACATCCCGTAAACCTTTTTCCTGTGCTTGTTTCTGTGAGCGTTACTTCTGCTTCTACCGTAGGATTCCCACGCGAATCCAGAATTTCTCTTCCATGAATATTAGTAATCTGCATATAAATCATCTTTCTTCTCCTTTTCATTTTCTTTTTCAGTATAGCCATTTCTGCAGACCTTTATAAATCTGTCAGCTGTTTTGTCAGAACACCTCCATACAAAAAGCATCCTGATATATTGTTTTTAAAGATTCAAATTGCTATACTATATAGAAGTAAAAGGGGTAAGAGGTAACACAATGAAATCTAAATGCAAAAAGCTATTTGCTGAAATGAAACCGGAATTTATGACGAAGAAAGACTGGCAGTGTCTTGGCGTCCTGCTTCTTGTTTTCACCTGTCTCGTATTCTTCCGTCTTGGATCCTTTAAGGCTCCGCAAACCACTTATACAACTAAAACAGGCGAAGCTGACATTGTTCTTGACTTTGGTGAATATACGGATATCGCTTCCTTTTCCATTTTTCTCGGGAATCTGAATACCAGACATTTATCATTGTCTGCTTTTAATGAAGTAACCGGAGAATGGGAAATCATCAACGGAGATGCCACTGTGGAATCTGTCTTTGACTGGAATAAGGTAGATGTGAATTACAATCTGCGTTACCTTGGCATTGTTGCCACTGATGATACCGCTGTTTTCAATGAGCTCGTCGTACAAACGCCGGATGGTTCTATCCTTGAACCCGTCAATGCAGACAGCTATCCCTCGCTCTTCGATGAACAGGATACTTTTCCCTCCGCTGTCACTTATATGAACGGCACCATGTTTGATGAAGTTTATCATGGCAGGACCGCCTACGAATTCATCCATCATTTAACAACCTACGAAACAACTCATCCGCATTTTGGTAAGATCCTGATTTCCCTGGGTATCCGGCTTTTAGGCATGACTCCCTTTGGCTGGCGTTTTATGAGTGCTCTGTTTGGCATCCTGATTACCGGTGTCATGTATCTGTTTGCCAAGAGGCTGTTCCGGAATACCTTTACCGCAACGGCAGTCACCACGCTCTTCTGCTTTGACTGCATGCACTATAACCTTTCCCGGATCGCAACCATTGATATTTTTGCCGCTTTCTTTATTCTGCTCATGTATTATTTCATGTATGAATATATCGTCAGGGACAATGCAGCAAAGCCGGACCGTCCGCTCACAGAGCGCATTCTTGTTCCCCTTGCCCTCTGTGGCATTACCATGGCTTTTGGCATTGCCACAAAATGGACCGGCATTTATGCTGCCGCCGGCCTTGCCCTGATCTTCTTTATCCATGTGATCTGCAGATTCCCCGGAAATAAAAAGCAGATTCCAAGGCTTTTTGGCTTCTGCTGTATTTTCTTCGTTCTGATCCCGCTGGCAGTTTATACGCTTTCCTTTATACCTGTGGTAGGCTATACCGAATATAAGAACCTTATCGACAAAGCCATTCAGGGAAGCATATCCATGTTTAATTACCATTCCCAGCTTGTGGCCGAGCATTATTACAGTTCTCCCTTTTATGAATGGCCTATTATATGGATGCCGCTTCTGGATGCCAATGATGCTGTTACCGCCACGAAAGTAAGTGCTGTCAGCTGCATGGGAAATCCTGCCATTTGGTGGGTCGGAATCCCCTGTCAGGTATTTGTGCTTGTCCATGGTATTCTGAAAAAAGATAAAAGGGCCGCCTTTCTTTTTCTTGCCTATTTAGCCCAGTATGTGCCCTGGATGAGTATCAGCCGTATTACCTTTATCTATCACTACTTCCCTGCCATCCTCTTTGTCATCCTGATGATGGGGTACACCATTAACTGTATCATCCACCGTTTTTCATGGGGTAAAAAAGCGGTCACCATTTATCTGGCAGCCGCTGTGATCGTATTCTTTCTGTTTTTCCCTGTGGTATCCGGTTTTCCCATTGACCGTGAGCTTGGCATGAAGCTCAGATGGCTGAAGGACTGGATCCTGATTCTGTAGCTGCCGCCCTGCTGACCTGGCTGTAAAGATCATACCCTACATAAATAATAAGGGCAAGCTGGATCAGCGCAAGCACCTTCAATGGCAGAATATCCACTGCGATCAGATAAGGCATGAAGGTGAGCATGGAAACCAGCATAAAGCCACAGGTGACCGGCAGCTTTTTCATCCGGTATACCCCGTAAATGATTGCCAGCAGATCGATCAGAAATCCGTATCTGTCATGCATATGCGGCAAGGTATAAACCGTTATCGTCACAGTAAACAAAGCAAGTGTTATCATCAGTTCTTCTGTCAGTTCCAGCTTCTTCGTATACAGATAATAGGCAATACATCCCAGGATCATGATCGTCATAATGGTTCCTGCACCACTCACTTCATCTGCATGCCTAAGATCTGGCATTTCTTCCCCAAGCAGAGCATACACATTCGGATAATGCAATGTTCCCCATGGATAATAACCTGACTGATCCAGATATACCGTAAGCAGATCTTTCAGGCTTCTTCCTGCGATCCAGGCCGGGATCACGCTGATAAAGTATATAGCTGGAACCCAGAGATAATATTCCAGGCGGATCGTTCTTTTTTTCAACCACATAATCACGAAGAATGGCAGCAAAAATACCGCCTGCAGCTTGAACATAAAGGAAAGTCCAAAAAAGATCGCTGATTTTTCACCATCGTCCTCAAGGAAATATAAATAGGAATAAAGCAGGAACGAGGTGTAAATAATATCGCACTGGCACCAGTAGGCACTGTCAATAATGACTGTCGGGGAAAGCAGAAGAACTGCCATACCCAGTATGGATTTCCGTAGGTTTCCTGTCATATGGTACAGGATCCTCAGTACCGCTATGGCCGCAAAATAATCAAAGGCCACAGAAACCAGCTTTAACGCATACAGGTCATTGGTGCTGATATAAGAAAGCAGCGTCATAATATACATATAAGGCGATGTATAATTGGAAATCTCCATGGAAAGGGATCTCCATCCGCCATTCGTCCGGATTGCTTCCATCCATGGCTCCAGAAATCCGAAGTAATCTGCAGATTCAATCGGCATTAACTTCCATCTGATCAGAAATGCCAATATAAAAAGGCAGGCTGTAAAAAGAATATCTACCATCTGAAAGGTGATCCCCTTCAGGGTGACCTCCCTGGTCAGCACCCGGTCTGTAAAGCGTTCCTTTTCTGCCGGTTTACTCTCAGGAAATTCTTCCTGCTCCTGCACATTTTCTTCTATCATAACTTCTCCTTTTTTCTGTCAGACTTCCTGTTATCTGACCTGAGATCCACCCCATTCTACTACTGTGAATCCGGTACGATCCGGTGCAGTAAGATCCTGCGCAGGAATCTCCACTGCATCCTTCAGTGGCTTCCATGCCATAAATACCCGAATCACCGTATCCGGCGCTGGATCAACAGACAACTGTGCTGCCTGCGTATAAACATCTGACTGGAAAGTGATCAGATTATAGGGATTTTCTTTCATTAATGGCAGCCAGTAAACAATAAACTCGTTTGCCTCCTGTCTGGTCAGCCCAAGCTGCTGGAGAGCATCCTCCAGGAAGGAAGCTGTATCACTTCCGGCCACACAATAGCCGCTGGAAAAATCATAGGAAACACTGTTCTCGCCTTCCCAGTAGAGGTAATTATAAGTCTGACCATCTGCATCTGTCAATGTGCCATCAGGACTGGCCGTAACCTTCCATCCATCCTGATACTCCGGATAGGTACAGGTCAGTTCTCCGGCATAATCCAGTTTCACTGTAACATCTGTTTTACTTTCCGGATAAAGATAAATCACCGGCTTCGCATCACACTCTTCCATTTTCTCCTGACAGCCTGCAAAAGAGAATACACATGATACCGCCATCAAGATTGCCATAACACTTTTTCTGCCTGATTTTCTCATGTATTCTCTCCTTTACTCTTCCGTTGCTACGAAGTGAATGCTCTCTCCGCATTTTTCAAAATCATCCATCCAGCCTGCACCTTCTTCCTGTGTAAAGGTCAGGATGTGGGTTTCGTCCCCGTTAAACAGGTTGTAGCTGAGCTGTTCATAAACCGTACCCTTAAGTTCATACTGAAGCCTGATCTTGAACCCCGGTCTGCCATCAATTCTGATCTTGTCATACTGCTCTATCGTAACAGGAACGGTATCTCCATAGCTTGCATCAAAATCCTGCTCAATCATGGTCTGATACTCTTCCTTCGACTTTTCAGTTATGTTTTCATCTCCTTCCGAGATCACATAGCTGATCGTAGAAAGATCCTTTGGATAGTTTTTATGTACATACATTCCCTCTTCTGCTTCATAGGCTTTGAAGCCTTTCGGCAGAGAACAGGATATTTCTGCTTTCTCATATACATCTTCACTGTCGTCATATTGCTGTGACGGGCTTACCGGCACGATATCAGAAGAAGTTTCATTATCACCAGAATCAGCAGTGGAGATTTCCACTGCTGATTCCTCTTCAACTGATTCCTGTTTATTATTTCCACAGCCAAGAAGCTGTGCTGCCATAAGTCCTGCAGCAATTAACAGTATCAATTTTTTATTCATTTAAATGCTCCTTATTTACGACGTTTTTTCACCTGATTCAGTTTCACAACAGAAACTGCTGTTCCGCCTGCCGCTGCTCCCAGTGCAATCAGCCAGAGAATCATCGCCATACTGTCGCCTGTCTGAGGTCTTCTTCTCTTACCAAGTACTGCAAAATCAGATCCTCTTCTTGCACCAAGCACTGCATTATCCTGTACTCTTCTTGCTCCAAGTACCTGCTCATCCGGAGGTGTTTCTGTTGATGTTCCCGGTGTTGTACCAGGTGTATACTCTGGTGTAGGATCATCTCCGGGTGTCGGTGTTTCCTCACTTCCAGGAGTAGGTGTCGGCTCATTTCCAGGAGTGGGGGTTGTTTCGGGAGTAGGTGTCGGCGTCTCACCTGGTGTTGCCGTTGGGGTTTCACTTGGCGTTGCGGTTGGCGTCTCACTTGGCGTTGCGGTCGGTGTTGCCGTCGGTGTTGCGGTTGGCGTCGCCGTCGGCGTTGCGGTCGGTGTTGCGGTTGGCGTCGCCGTCGGCGTTGCGGTCGGTGTCGCCGTTGGTGTCGCTGTCGGCGTTGCGGTTGGTGTTGCGGTCGGTGTTG
>NZ_JAXXXI010000051.1:0-110322 GCF_037359455.1 Suilimivivens sp. | reverse complement strand
ATGACAGAACCTGTGAAAGCAGGGAAGTGTGGATAAAAGTACGGAAACTCAAGATTGATCAGGGGATTGACAATGTCAATGTGCTGGCAGAAAAGGTGGGATATCAGTACGCATCTTATTTCTGCAGGCAGTTTAAGAAATATACCGGTATGACGGTAGGAGAATATAAAAGAAGAAAATAACGGTATATTTTAGGAAAAGATGTTTCTGCCCGGAAAACCGGATTGCAGCATTCTTTTTTGGGGGATTTTTTCAGTAAAATATGCTATACTGAAATCGTTGTAAACAGGGCAGCGGGAGACAGAAGCATATGGTAAACAGGAAAGTACTGGAAACATTAGAATATACAAAGGTCAGGGCAAGACTTACAGAAAAGGCCACCTCCGATCCCGGAAGAAGGCTGTGTGCAGAGCTGGAGCCGATGACAGAGACCGCACAGATCGAAGAAGCGCAGACACAGACGGCAGATGCCCTTACCATGTTTTTTCAGAAGGGATCCACCTCCTTTGGAGGCAATAAGGACCTGACCATGGCACTCAGATCACTGGAGATAGGAAGTACGCTGTCAGCCTCAGAGCTTCTGAAGGTAGCAGGACAGCTGGAAAACGTAAACAGGATCAAGGCCTATGGAAGAAAGCAGAGAGAAAATACAGAGCGGGACGGAGAAGAGAGTGGGGATTATCAGGCAAGCTCCCTTGCCGGACATTTTGAAAGACTGGAGCCGCTGACACAGCTTTCGGCAGAGATCGGTAGATGTATTCTGTCAGAGGAAGAGATTGCGGATGATGCCAGCGTAAATCTCAAGCATATCCGGAGAAACATTGCTGTGACAGGAGAACGGATCCACAGCCATCTGCTGTCTATGGTAAATGGCTCCTGCCGCAGTTATCTGCAGGATGCAGTGATCACCATGAGGGATAACAGATACTGTATTCCCGTAAAGGCGGAATACAAGAGTCAGGTGCCTGGTATGGTGCATGACCAGTCCTCTACGGGTTCCACCTTCTTTATTGAGCCTACAGCAGTGGTAGAGCTGAACAATAAGCTGAAGGAGCTGGCTGCAGCAGAAAAAGAAGAGATCGAAGTGATCCTGGCAGACTTAAGCAGCCAGGTTGCAGAGCATACAGAAGAGATCCTTGAAAATCAGAAGATCATGACATTCCTTGATTTTACCTTTGCCAAGGCGGCACTAGCATTGGAGCAGAATGCCACAAGACCGGTGTTTAACAGGGAGCATGCCATTCATATCAGGAAGGGCAGACATCCCCTGCTTCACCCGAAAAAGGTTGTCCCCATCGATATTTATCTTGGCAGGGACTTTGACCAGCTGATCATTACAGGACCAAATACAGGCGGAAAAACGGTATCTCTGAAGACCGTTGGACTGTTTACGCTGATGGGACAGGCAGGACTGCATATCCCGGCACTGGATCGTTCGGAGCTTTCGGTTTTTCAGGATGTGTTTGCGGATATTGGGGATGAACAGAGTATTGAGCAGAGTCTCAGTACCTTTTCCTCCCATATGACAAGGATCGTATCCATTCTGAAGCATGCCGATCAGGATTCCCTGTGTCTGTTCGATGAGCTCTGCGCAGGAACAGATCCGACAGAGGGTGCTGCTCTTGCGATCGCTATTCTGGAAAGACTTCATAATCGGAAGATCAGAACTATGGCAACGACCCATTACAGCGAACTGAAGGTCTATGCCCTGACCACGCCGGAGGTGGAAAATGCCTGCTGTGAGTTCAACGTGGAGACACTTTCACCGACCTACCGGCTGCTGATCGGTATTCCCGGTAAGAGTAATGCCTTTGCCATTTCCAGAAAGCTGGGGCTTTCCGACGAGATCATTGAAGAAGCAGGAAAGCAGCTCAGCAGTGATGACAGAAGCTTTGAGGATCTGCTGGCAGATCTGGAGCAGAGCAGGGTGACTATAGAGAGGGAACGTCTTGAGATCGCTTCCTACAAGGAGGAGATCGGGACACTGAAGAAGCGTCTGCAGGAAAAGAATGAAAAGATCGACAGTGCCAGAGACAGGATCCTCAGGGAGGCTAACGAAGAGGCAAGGGATATTCTGCAGAATGCCAAGGACGTGGCAGATGAAACAATCCGGGTATTCCAGAAGGCAGGACCGGGTGCATCCTTAAAGGATCTTGAAAAATCCAGGGAAAAGATCCGAGGAAAGATCAATGAGAAAAACGACAAGCTTGTCATAAAGAGCCAACCAAAGGAAAAATCCGGCAGGCTGACGGCTGACAAGATCAAAAAGGGAGATACGGTAAAGATCCTGTCCATGGGAATGACAGGAACGGTTACATCGCTACCCGATCATAAAGGAAATGTATTTGTACAGTGCGGAGTGATCCGCTCCCAGGTCAATATTAACGATCTTGTGTATGCAAAGGAAAAAGAAGCAGAAGAAAAGAAGCCGGTGCTGCAGCGCACCCGTACTGGTACAAGCGGTATCAAGATGTCCAAGTCCTTAAGTGTTTCCGGCGAGATCAATCTCCTTGGAAAAACCGTGGATGAGGCACTGCCGGAGCTTGACAAATATCTGGATGATGCCTATCTGGCACATCTGCCCTCTGTAAGGGTAGTGCATGGCAAGGGAACCGGTGCTCTCCGGAATGCCGTACAAAACCATTTAAAGAGAGTCAAATATGTGAAGAGCTACCGGCTGGGAGAATACGGAGAAGGTGACGCAGGTGTCACAATTGTTACATTTAAGGATTAAACAGGGAGGATGCTATGGCAGGAAAACAGAAAATTCTCATCGTTGATGATGACAGTAATATAGCAGAGCTGATTTCATTATATCTGACAAAGGAGTGCTTTGACACCATGATCGCACCGGATGGAGAAACAGCACTGATGCTGGCGGATTCCTTTGGGCCGAATCTGATCCTTCTGGATCTGATGCTGCCGGGAATTGACGGATATCAGGTATGCCGGGAGATCCGTGCCAAGTCTTCGGTACCCATTATCATGCTCTCTGCCAAGGGAGAGATCTTTGACAAGGTACTGGGCCTTGAGCTTGGTGCAGACGACTATATGGAAAAGCCCTTTGATTCCAAGGAACTGGTAGCAAGGGTAAAGGCAGTCCTTCGGCGTTACAAGCCGGTGGTGGCTGCGCCTGCAGAGCCGGATGTAAAATGTGTGGAATACCCGGATCTCGTGATCAACCAGACCAATTATTCTGTCCTTTATATGGGAAAAACGGTGGAAATGCCGCCCAAGGAGCTGGAGCTTTTGTACTTCCTTGCGTCCTCTCCCAATCATGTGTTTACCAGAGAGCAGCTTCTGGATCAGATCTGGGGATATGAATATATCGGAGATACCAGAACGGTGGATGTCCATATCAAGAGACTGAGAGAAAAAATCAATGACCATGCACACTGGAGGATTGCAACGATCTGGGGCATCGGCTATAAATTTGAGGTAAGATAATGCGAAAGACGCTGTATTTAAAATTTCTGCTGGCCTATCTGATCTTTGGCTTTTTCGGATTTATGGTCGTAGCGACTTTTGTAAATAATATGACGATGGAGCATCTGAAGCGGGAGAAGGCAGATGCCCTGTATAAAGAAGCAACGCTGATCGCCAATACCTATGCCTCTGATCTGTACAACAATACCACATCCCTGGACACAGTGAAAAAGCAGATCGATGCTCTGGATACGTATCTGGGAGCAAGGCTTTGGATCATCAATCCATCAGGACGTATGGTTCTGGATTCACGTACACCGGTAGATGTGGAAAACGAGACAGTGATCACTGGGTTTGATCCGACGGTGACAGGCTCCAGCTACTATACAGTAGGGAACTTTTTTGACAGCTTTACAGAGGAACAGCTCAGCGTATTTGCACCGATTACTTCGGCCTACAAGGTAAGGGGCTATGTGGTGATCCATTATCCCATGCAGAATATCGCAGCATCCTGTAACAGCCTTTTGAACATTTCCTATCTGATGCTGGTGATTCTGTTCCTTTTATCATTGATCATCCTGATCTTCTTTACAGAAATGGTATATCTGCCGCTTCGCAAGATCACGGAAGCAACCGAACAGTATGCGGCAGGAAACATGCACTATGAGTTTCAGGTTGACAGTGAAGATGAGATGGGTTATCTGGCAGCTTCACTGAACTATATGGCCAGTGAGATCGCCAGAAGCGAGGACAACCAGAAAAAGTTTGTGGCAAATGTTTCCCACGATTTCCGGTCACCTCTGACTTCCATCAAGGGCTATCTGGAGGCCATGCTGGATGGAACGATCCCGGCAGAGCTTCATGAGAAGTACCTGAGGATCGTCCTGAATGAGACAGAAAGACTGACCAAGCTGACGGGAAGTCTCCTGACACTGAATAACCTGAATACAAAGGGTATGATGCTGAACCGGAGTCTGTTTGATATCAATCAGGTGATCCGGAATACGGCAGCATCCTTTGAAGGAACCTGTAAGCAGAAGACCATAGCGATTGAACTGACACTGACAGGAGATCAGCTGTTTGTCAATGGGGATGTGGATAAGATCCAGCAGGTGTTATATAATCTGCTGGACAATGCGATCAAATTCAGCCATCAGGATTCAGTCATTAAAATAGAGACCACAGAAAGGAAGAACAAGATCTTTGTTTCGATAAAGGACAGTGGTATCGGGATCCCCAAGGATGATCTGAAAATGATCTTTGACCGTTTCTACAAGTCAGATCTGTCAAGGGGCAAGGATAAGAAGGGAACCGGACTTGGGCTTTCTATCGTAAAGGAGATCATCAGTGCCCACGGTGAGCATATTAATGTGATCAGCACGGAGGGGGTTGGCTCTGAATTCATTTTTTCTCTGCCGGTCGCAGAGAATGGAGAGGAAGAATTATAATGCACATCATTTTACATCAGCCGGAGATCCCGGCAAATACGGGAAACATAGGAAGAACCTGTGTTGCTACGGGAACAGATCTGCATTTGATCGAGCCGCTTGGCTTCCGGCTGACAGAGAAGGAAATCAAACGTGCCGGTATGGATTACTGGGAGCATCTGAATGTGACCCGTTATATGAACTTTGAAGAGTTTCAGAGTCTGCATCCAGGAGCCAGGATCTGGATGGCAACGACCAAGGCAAAGCATGTTTATTCGGATGTGTCCTTTGCCCCGGATGATTATATCATGTTTGGAAAAGAGAGCGCAGGGATTCCAGAGGAGATCCTTGTAGCGCATGAGGAAACCTGTATCCGTATACCGATGGAGCCGGCGATCCGCTCCTTAAATCTGTCCAACTCTGTGGCGATCGTTCTCTATGAAGCACTGCGGCAGCAGCGGTTTGCAAGTATGCAGCTTACTGGGGAATTACACAGATTGAGCTGGAAAACAGAGGAATAAAGAAAACAGAACAGAAGACGCAGACATTATTTAAATGCCTGCGTTCCTTTTTTGAGCTGTGCTTCAACGAAGTCCTTAATATATGAGTTATCCTCCGGCATCTGGCAGCCTACGATGTAAACTCCATTATTATTGGAGCAGCGGATAATGTGCCCCTCCAGTGTGGAATGTGAGGGAAGGGCGAAATTCTCGATCGTGACAGAGATATCAGTACCCTTGCCTTCTGCAAAGACCGGTTCCTTGGAAAGGAAGGCAAAGCCATTTGCACTGATATTATTCAGTCTGGCATGATACTGCAGGCCGGTTTCTTTAATGGTTACAATACAATAATTGGAAATGTCAATTCTTGGGTATTTCCGGCGGTTCAGGATCTGGGGTCTTGAACCTAAGCTGACCTGATAATCAGCGGAAGCATTGTCCTTTTGGAGCTGTGCATCTTCCCAGCAGTAAATGATATTGCCAACAGTGATCTGCAGCCTGCAGGAAACAGGCTTGGAGATAGCGGGCTTCTTCTCCAGGGAGATAAGAATACCATTCGTTGTCTGCTTTACAAATTCTCCGTGATATTCGCAGGGCTTTCCATCCATAAGAGCCTGGATACTTACCTTCATTCCAGGCCTAACATCGGAAATTCCCATGAAGCCGCCAATACCGAGTTCGCACATAAGAGCCTGGATAACATCTTCAATCTGGTTGATATTGCTTGCACTTTCATCATATTTGCTGAGCATCTGCTCGCTGATCTCACTGGAACTGCGGATATTGTCTGTTATTGTTTTCATAATGGAGGATACCTGCTCCATATTGTCTACCAGCTGGAGATTTGAATTTTCAACCTCCTTCATGGAGGAATCGATCGTCTTTATATGCTCGCCGATCTGGGTGGAATCCCTGGTGATCATACTTACATTCTGGCCGGTCAGCGTTACCTTTTCAAGGGTCAGTTGGATCAGTCTGATGGTTTCCTCCATGGAATCCGTCATTTTACTGGAAATATCATCCAGACGGATCAGTGCTTCACGGATCTGGGCAGAGGAATCCTTTGTTTCCGTACTGAGTGTCCGTATCTGGTCTGCAACAACGGCGAACCCTTTTCCTGCTTCTCCTGCTCTTGCAGCCTCAATGGAAGCATTCAGGGCAAGAAGGTTTGTCTGGCTGGAAATATTGTCGATCTTTCCGGTTTCCTGCTTCACAGTTGAAAACTCTTCCTTAAAGCTCTGCAGGATCTGTTCTACCTTTGAAGAAAGCTCTGCCATGGTTCCGGCAGTTTTTACGAGTCCGTCAAGATCTGTGGAGCTGGTAAGTGCGTGCTTTTCAGATTCTGTCGTAAGTGCTACCATTTCCTTTATCATATCGGTGACATGCTGTACCTGGGTACTGATGCCGGAGGTCATGCTCTTTGAAGATTCTGTGCGATCCTTTAACATGTTGTTATTCTGTGTCAGCTCATTCATGCCTAGCATGACTACATCAGATCCGTGCTTGTTTTCGGCGGCCAGCTCCCTGACAACGGTAATACCATCCATAACAGCATTACTGGAGGTTTTGACCTTCTCTACGGTTGTGATGACACGCTGCAGATCGGCTTTGATGCTGTCTGTCAGTGCACCATCAGATTCGTTCAGATGACGGATGGACATAATGTAGCAGATATAGCATAAAAGGATACAGGATACCTGCAGCTGATAATTCTTCATATCGGATGCGGAAGTGCAGCCAAGGACAGCTGCCCGGTATACAGCACTCAGGATGACGCTGATGGAATTGGCTATGCCACAGCCAACCATAAAGCGTTTATTCTTATACAGCACGAGCAGGCTGGTTACGGGAAGGATATAAGTGAAGGCGATGGGAGAAGTCGTCGTACAGAGAACGAAGGTATAGAAGATCCCATAGCCGATCACGAGATCCAGCCGGTAAAGATCGGAGGCCTTCCCCTTGATCTTCAGGATAATATCACCAACAAGGAAGGGAACCCAGCAAAGGATCAGAAAGATCACATACTGGTTCATGGGGTACAGGTGTCCCGCTGCATCTGAGCCGTAATTGGCAGAAAGCAGGAGGGCAAAGACGAGCCAGATACGTCTGGCCTTTTTGTTGGCTTTCTCTTTAAAGAGGTTTTCATCGTAGTTCATTTGTAAGTTCTTCCTTTCTGGCAGGCCTGCAGGAACTGCAGCATGTCATTGATCAGTGCTTCGCTTTCCGGCAGGGAAGGATCAAAGACGCTGAAAGCATGGGTAAGCCTTCGGTCTGCCGGAAGGTTCAGAAGCTTATGGGGTATATGGTGCCGGCGCAGTGCCCTGGCAAAGGAAACTGTATAGTCTCTCAGGTTATCATTATGGCTTGTAGTCAGAAAACAGGGAGGCAGGCTGGAAACGATATCTTCGTGCTCTGGATTTACATAAGGAGCAAAAGCTTCCTTTTTATAATGCTTTCCATATAAATAGGTAGGAAGGAACAGACCGATCTTGTCTTTTCTTGTGGTATAAAACATGCCACTGATCAGCCCGATCGCCACCGGCTTTAATGCAGAGGGAGTAACCCCTGCAGCTTCTGCCAGCCTTTTACAATTCTGCATGGCAGCAGTGTAGGTGAGAAGGCAGGCTCCACCGCTGTCCCCGGAAGCATAAACCTGATCCGGATCACCCTGGTAATGTGCGAGGTTTTCTTTTATAAAATCAAAGGCCAGAAATATATCCTGAAACTGGTCAAAGACAGTGCAGTCCGGTACAAGGCGATAGTCTATGCTGAATACCAGAAAGCCCTTCCCGGCGATTCGTTCACAGAAGGGTCTGTTAAATTCCTTGCTGCCCAGCAAAAGACCGCCGCCATGGATGTTGATCATGACGGGAAGAAGTACATCCTGTCTTTTCTCAGGATAGTAAATGTCCAGGCGGTGGGCAGGAAGAGTATCTCCGGCATAGGGGATATCGGCCTGACATATGATTCCCGGTAAAGGCGGGAACTGTTGATCACGACCGGCATAGGTCTTCTGGAAGTCCTTCCGCTGTCTGTAAAATATGTTTGTAATCCATTGACTCATGCTTTTGTACTCCTAAACAATACTATACTCATATTAAAATTTTTATCTGCTTTTTTCAAGAGATAAATGAAAGAATATATAGTTAAAAATTTATAGGCGGGAATATAAGACCGGGAGGATTGCATTGGAGAGAGGGGTCTGATACAATGAAAAAGATAAATCAGGACAACAGAGAGGATATTGCTTTGACAGGATTTTTTGAAAAAAACAGGAAATTATTTTTTTATCTGATAGCAGGCATTGCCTTTGTTACAATATATACGTATAATCTGCTGACACCATACCTGTCAGATGATTATGCTTATCTGATCGATGTCAGAAAGGCACATTCCCTGCTGGATCTGGTCAGGCAGCAGTATGGTGAGTATTTATCCAATAGTGGAAGGATTATCGGACAGTTCAATGTAAGACTGTCTCTTTCCATGGATAAGCAGATATTTAATGTGATCAACAGTCTGATGTTTCTTCTGCTGGCATTTCTGATTTATGCTAATATCCAAAAAAGGAAAAAATATGACAGCTTTGTGCTGCTTACGATTCTTTCGTTCCTCTGGCTGTTTTCTGTTGAATTCGGACAGACTATGCTGTGGATCTGTGGTGCCTGCAACTATCTGTGGGGCAGCGTGATCATTCTGCTGTTTATTACAGTATACCGGAAGCTCCTTCAGCAGCCGGACAGAAAGCATGCTGTCCTTGTGGGAGCCGGTATGTTCCTGCTTGGCGTACTGGCGGGCTGGTGCAATGAAAATACCTCCGGGGGAGGGTTGTTTCTTGTACTGCTCTACAGTCTGAATTTCTGGACTGACAGGCGGAAGGAAAAAAGAAAAACAGTATATCCCTTTATGGTTTCAGGGATTGCGGGAATGTGCTGCGGGCTTCTTGGAATGGTGATGGCGCCCGGAGTCAGGAAGCGCAGTGCGACCATGTCGGAGGGAGATGAATACACAGGTATCGTGGGCCTTTTGTCGCGCACCTATAAGGTCATCGTGAATATGCATGAGCTTTTTCTGGTGCTTATGATCATGGCGGTGCTGATCCTTGTCCTGCTGTCCCTTCAGGGGAAGCTGAAGACCTTTGCCAGGATAAGGACGAATGATACGGTTCTGTTCATACTGGCCTTTCTGGCAACCTCCTTTGTCCTTGCTTTGATCCCGACACCGGCAGACCGGGCGTTTTTCGGAGCGGGAGTATTTCTGATGATCGCCTGTATCCAGGGGATCGTGGAGGCAAGGGAACAAAAGGAGCTGGCGGTACAGCTCCTTACCTGTGGGCTTGTCAGTGTGCTGTGCATGATACTTTTCTTTACCTATGTGGAAAACCTGGTAGATCTTGCAAGAATTTACAGAGAAGAGAATGAGAGAATAGCGCTGATCGAGGCAGAGCATGGAGAGAATGAGGATGGTATTGTGGTGATCCCACAGTTCCGGGAAGAATTCAGGACTGTCTACAGTGTTGCCCATGATTCAGATCTGACGGATGATAAGGAGTACTGGATTAACCATTTTTATGAGATCTATTATGATATTGGAAATATAACGGCAATCCCGCGGGACGAGTGGGATGTACGTTATGGAAGCAGGGAGTGAGTATTATGCAGCTGCAGAAACTGACAGATGATCCCTGTAATCTTTGCAGCAGAGAATGCGGTGCAAGACGGCAGCAGGGAGAGACAGGGTATTGTGTTTCACAGAGCCGGCCGGTAGTGGCAAGAGCTGCCCTGCATATGTGGGAGGAGCCCTGCATTTCCGGAGAAGCGGGAAGCGGGGCTGTTTTCTTTGCCGGCTGCAGCCTGCGCTGCATTTATTGTCAGAACTTTGAACTGGCAAGGGGAAGAAAAGGCTTTGAGGTGGGCATAGAACAGCTTGCTGATATCTTCCTTGCCCTGCAGGGTAAGGGAGCAGCAAATATCAATCTGGTGACACCGGATCATTTTACACTGGCGGTTATCCCTGCAGTAAGAATGGCCAGGGAAAGAGGACTTATGCTGCCAGTGATTTATAACTGCAGCGGCTACGAAAAGGAAGAGCTGATCGAAAGCCTCCGGGGGACAGTGGACATTTTTCTGGTTGATTTTAAATATATGGAAGAGGAACTGGCACGGAAATTTTCTTTTGCGCCGGATTACCCGGAGATAGCGAAGAAGGCACTTGCCAGAATGCTCAGCCTGACAGGAGAACCGGTATTTGATGAGAAGGGGATGCTGCAGAAGGGGGTTATTGTAAGGCATCTGCTCCTGCCGGGACATAAGAGGAATGCCAGAGAGGTTATAGCGTATATACATCAGAATTACGGAGACAGGGTCATTTTAAGCCTGATGAATCAGTATACACCGTTTGAGAGACTGAAGGAAAGGGAAGACTGCAGGGAACTCTGCCGGAGGGTGACAAAAAGAGAGTATGAGGCAGTCGTAGAGTATATACTTTCCCTTGGGATGGAAAATGTTTTTATCCAGGAAGGGGAGACAGCAAAGGAGAGCTTTATTCCGGAATTTGATGGGGAAGGAATTTTGAAAAGATACAGCCTGACAGAACCCGGTAATTTTACCAGTTAATGAAAATGTTAATTATTGAAAAGTAACAAACTTATCTGAAATGAGGGCTCGGTGATTGACAATTCTGCTGGCAAATGGTATTGTGTAATCAAGATTAATCGATTAACTAAATGGGAGAGAAATTTTTTTTGCGGATCTAGTAAATCGATTAACTAATGGAGGAATCCTCATGAACATGAAGGAAATTGCGCAATTGGCAGGTGTAACTGCCGCAACAGTTTCGAACGCGATCAACGGAACTGGGAATGTCAGTGAGAAAAAAAGAAAAGAAATAATGGAAATCATAGAAAGGGAGGGGTACAGTCCCAATCGGTTTGCCAAAAGCCTCAGGACAAAGGAGAGCAACACGATTGGAATCATGGTAGAAGATATCACAGCGTTTCAGACACCACGGATCATTAACGGGATCAATAACTACGTTGAAAAGCAGGGCTATGCGGTGATCCTGAATAATATGAGTCTTCTTGAGAAGACAGGAAATCATTATTCTGAATTAGCCAGTTATCAGTCAGCAATAAGTAAAAGTATAAAGCTTTTTAACAAAACCCAGATTGACGGACTTGTCTATGTTGCGATGCATGACAGGGATGTAATGGAACTGATCCCCAAGCTGAGTATACCGATCGTCCTGGTTTACTGCTATGACACATCCAAAAAGAACTATTATGTAACCTATGACAATATGGATGTTATTGCAGATGTTGCAGAGTACCTGGTGAAACATGGACATGAGAAAATCGGGGTGATCAAGGGGGCAGAGGATTCCCTGCCTTCACAGAAGCGTCTGAGAAGCTTTATCACACAGCTGGAAAAGGCAGGGAAGGAATTGAAGGAAGAATATATCTTTCCGGGAGCCTGGGAATTTGGAGATGGGGTAAAGGCATATGAAAGGTTCAAACAGCTGGAAGAAAAACCAACAGCAATCTTTGCCATGAATGATCTGATGGCAGTAGGCTTTATGGATGCAGCGCTGAATGACGGTGTACGGATCCCGGAAGATGTTTCTGTGATCGGATTTGACAACAGACAGGAGTGCAGATTTACCAGACCAAGGTTAACAACAGTTGATATCCCGCTGGAAAAGATGGGAGAGAAGGCAGGACAGGTATTATTAGACCTGATCAGTGGCAAAACGCCTGAGAACAGGAAGGTTATACTGCCATGTGAATTCCTGGAAAAAAATTCAGTTATTTAAAATACGAAAAAGAGAGGTAAAATAATGAATAGACATATGATTATGATGCGGTAGAGAGAGCTTTGTATAATACGGTACTTGCAGGTATTAACATAGAAGGGGATAGATATTTTTATGTGAATCCACTTGAAATGGTACCGGAGTTTTGTACAGAACATACTTATATGGATCATGTAAAGGCGGAAAGGCAGGAATGGTTTAATGTGGCATGCTGTCCACCCAATATAGCAAGAACATTAGCGTCTCTGGGACAATATATTTATGCACAGGATGAAGATGCAGTGTACATACATCAATTTATTTCATCAACAGCGGTAACGAATATTCATAACAAAAAAATCTCACTTGAAATGAATTCGCAGCTTTTACAGACCGGAAAAGTTTTCCTTACCATGGAATGTGAGAATAAACAGAGAATAAAAATGCGTATCCCTGAATATGCCGGAAACTATCAGGTTAGTATTAATGATAAACTGATATTGCCGGAAATTGGAAACGGTTATTTAGTTGTTGAAGTAGGAGCAGGAAACACTAAGGTTGAAGTGGACTTTGATATAAAAGCAAAGTGGATGGCAGCGAATGAATATGTTCGGGCGGACAGTGGAAAAACGGCGCTGGTAAAAGGACCTTTCGTATATTGTCTGGAAGAAGCAGATAATGGTAATTTGCTTTCAGAGATATATGTCACAGAGAACACAAAGGTAACAGAGGAACCGCTGCAGAGTGAATTAATTGGTGAAGCACCGGCGCTTGTATATCAGGGAGTTCGTATGAAAAGCTGTCCTGCTGATAGGGAAAAATTGTATGGGGAGCTGCATATCGAGAAAAAGGAAGTTACGCTTAAGGCGATTCCGTATTGCTTGTGGAATAACCGGGGAGTGGGCGAAATGTTAATATGGCATAAGCTGCTTTTTTGAATGTAATCTTAAGCTGATAATATTTTGGAATGATAAAGGGTAGAAGGATGAAGCTGAAATCAAGAATTGTAACATGGGATGGTAATGCAACGAAGATAATACCAATAAATGCTGATCAAAGTTGTAATGTAATAGAAATTGGCAATTATCAAATAAATATTCAGTTTGAAATAACACAGAAAAATAAAAGTACATATATTTGTCAAAAAATAAATGGTCATAGCATTAGTGGCAGAGATGAAAATATAGGAATTCGAATTGAGAACAGTTTAGAATTTGAAGCAGATGGAAATGGTGGCTGGCGCTTTTGTATTCCAACGCTGGTGTATACAATGCCTCAAAAACTAAAAGAAGGAAAGCTGACTACCTTCATGGAAGACCGGCTAAGCGCAAATATGGTGATCGCATATGATGAAACAAAAAAGAGTGGTCTGTCTTTTGTCAAAAAGAACTGTGCGAGAAATGTGGAAAGACCAATGAGAGAAAAAGGTCAAAATCATTATCTCCATAAAACAGAAAACGGTTATATAGGATATTGTACAGATGAAAACAGGATCAATTTTCATTTTGGATGGCCATACAAGGAAGAAGAAAAAAGTGTTGCCATATCTATAACAGAAAAACCAATTTATGCATATTATCCACTGGATGGAAAGGATTTTGAGATTTCACTTTTATATGAAAGTAAAAACTATGAGGCCAACACTTATACAGATGCATTGTATGAGGAATTTAAGAATTTGGGAGAATGGTTTGAAGAGAAGGAACAGGCTGTTGTAAATTTGCCGTTTTCTTTGGAGAAAGCAAGAGAATACAGATTCACATCCTTGAAAAGGTCGTATAGAGATTTTGGTGAAGATGGAGCAGGTTTTTTCTTTCATTTTGACCCGCTGTATGGATATCAGTCAGATCCATCCGGGTTTAGTACATCTTTTAATACAATTCCCCATGCTTCGTATCAGCATATTTTGGAATATGGATTTACGGGAAGAGAAATTAATGCTGCATGGAATACGGCTAAAGAATATGGGAAGGAATGGCTCATAAGAGGTGAAAAGGTTATTAATTTCTTCCTGAAAAACTGCACAACGGAAAATGGATGGGTATTTTCATTATATGATTTAGAAAAAGGAACTCCCTTTTATTCCTGTGGAGACCCAGAAGCACCTAAACTTCATTACATTTCGAGAAAGAGAGAAAAGGGCAATTATTTAAGAACAATGGTTGAACCAATGAATGATGTATTTGAGGCATTTGTCTTTTATGATTCCATTGGGATAAGACATACGGAGTGGCTTGAGAAGGTAGCTAAGTTTGCAGAGTTTTTGCTGAATAAACAAAATAAAGATGGCTCCTGGTACAGAGCATATCAACAAAACGGATTAATGGCTGATGTTGGCGGAGATGAAGAGCTTTCTGAGATACAGAAGATAGAGGGAAGAAAAGCTGCTACAGCGATTCCGTTAATATTTTTAACTAACATATATGATTATTTTACCGGACAGGGAAAAGATGCAGATCAATATCTGGAAAGTGCAAAGAAGGCCGGAGATTATGTTTTAGAACATATTGTAAGTTTGGAACATTATCAGGGCGGAACATTAGACAACCCTAATGTGGTCGATAAGGAAGCCGCACAATATGCAATGGCCGGCCTGTATCATCTTTATATTGCAACTCGGGAGAAACGCTACCTACAGGGGAGTATAATGGCGGCAAAGCAATTTGTTACATGGAATTATATTTGGAATGCACCGGTTTTGGAAAATACAATTTTATGTGAAAAAAATTTTAAAACGAAAGGATGTGGAGGAATTAATTCAATTTGGGGTGGAGGTGTAGTAGACATTTATTCACTCTTTCATATAGGAGAATTGTATCTGATAGGAAAAGAAACAGAAGATGATTTTATGTGTCAAATGGCAGATTGGATAGCGAAGGGTACACAGCAGATTATGTCTTATCCTGATGATACTATGGGATTTACTGATGATGGAATGCAGCCGGAAGGATTTGGAATTTGTCCCCAGGGAGTGGATGATGGACAGATTGATAAAGGTGACATATGGGGGAGCTTGGGCTGGATTTATTCAGCAGGAATCTATGGATTGGGTAACTACCTCAAACTCAAAAAAGACGAGAGCTTGAGTAACTATTAAAACACAATTAAAGGAGAGGTACTATGAAAAAGAAAATGATTTCAATGCTTTTATGCATGACAATGACAGCATCGCTCTTGGCAGGATGCGCGGGTGGAAGTACAGAAAGTGGCGCGTCAGGTACCACTGAAGAAAAAGGTACAGCCGCATCTGAGGATCCTGCTGCTGTAGAATTAACGATGTATCATAGTTGGGGAAAGGAGGAAACAAGAGGCGCTGCATTGTATAAAGTAGTGGATCAATTTAATCAGGAAAATGAAGGAAAGATTCATATTAATGTAGATATTAATAATGACTTCCCGGCATACCAGGAAAAATGTAAAACCATGATTTCTACGGATACAGCACCGGATATTTTCCATTACAATTTTAATCCAAATGATTTGTCCAGACAAGAAAGTGGAAAACTTTTAGATTTTAGCTCCTATATGGATGAGGATTGGGCAGCAAGATTTGGTGACGGAGATCTTGAGACGCTGACGATTAATGGAGAGCTTACATCAATTCCTTTTGAGAAAGCAGGAGCAGTATGGTACTATAATACCTCATTATTTGAACAGGCAGGTATTGAAAGCTTTCCTAAGACATGGGATGAAATGTTTGCTGCATGTGATAAATTAGAAGCTATTGGTGTAGCTCCGTTTACATTATATACAGCTAACGATGCATGGTATACATGTAATTTGCTTACATATATTGCTGCTTCATTTACCGGAACAGAAACACTAAATGCAGGAGGTTCATTAAATACAGAAGATATGGTAAAAGCAGTCGAGCTGTTAAGAAAGTGCATGAATTATACAACTGCAGATTTCGTAGGAGCTGATTATTCAGTTGCATCCAGTAATTTTGTGGCAGAAAAAACTGCTATGGTAATTGATGGAAGCTGGTTTATTGGCACTTGTGAACCTATCAAAGATCATGTAGCGATTGCAGATGCACCTACTTTTGGAGATGGAGTTGTTGAATCAGGATTTTTAGTTACAGATGCACAGACACCATGGGCATGTGGAAAAACAGATGACCCGAAGAAAGCAGAAGCTATCGTTGAATTTATGAAATATGTAACATCAGAAGAGGCAACAAAACAGCTTACTCTTGAGGGCGGTATTTTCCTGTCAGCAAAATTGAATTTGACGGATGAAGAAAAAGCGAATGCAGGAGAACTTATGGCATCCTATATTGATGCAAATAGTTCTGCACCCGGCAGTGTTGTAAATCTTCAAAGAAACTTATCTACAGAAGCAAATGCAATGTTACCGTCATTACTTGAAGGTCTTGCACTTGATACAATTACTGCGGAAGAATTTGTTACACAACTTGATAGTGCAAACAATGAATAATGATTTGCTTGCGTCGGGAAATCTTAAAATAGATATCCCGACGCAAAATGCAGGGAGATACAGATGATTAAAAAAAGACAGATTTTATTTTATTTATTTCCGGCCTTGACAGTTACTGTACTTTTTTTTATTGTGCCAATTATTTATATAATAGTCGTAAGCTTTTATAAATGGAACGGCCTTGGGGAAATGGAATGGATTGGAATCAAGAACTATATTAATGTGGTTGGTAATGATCAGATATTCAGAACAGCAGTAATGAATACAATTTTGTGGATTGGAACGGCTTGTTTTATACATATTCCCCTGGCAATTGTTCTGGCTCTTCTATTAAACAGAAAACCGTATGGATGGAAACAACTTCGGGTACTTTATTTTATCCCTAATGTTATTTCAACCACAGCAATTGCATTTTTATGGTATTTCATATTTCATGTGGATGTTGGATTATTAAATAATATATTATCAAAACTGGGATTGGGAAAGTACTGTATATCATGGCTTGGAACGCTTGAAACAGCAAAGTATTGTGTTCAGGTTCCGTTTGCATTGTATGTGGGACTTAGTATGATTATATTTTTCACACAGTTGACAACTATTTCTCCGGAACTTTATGAGGCGGCAGAAGTAGATGGGGCAACAAAATTCCAGAAAGATATCTATATATCGCTTCCATTATTGAAGCCGGCAATTATCACCAATTTACTTTTAAATATTGCATTTTGTCTGAAAAATTTTGAATATCCGTCTCTTATGACGGCGGGAGGCCCGGCAAACAGTACCATGAATTTGTCTTTATATATTTATTGGAAAATGGTAAGTGTGAATAAATATGGAGAATCTATGGTTGCAAGTTTGGTTACAGTTATGCTGGGACTTGTTGTAATGATTGTAATCAAACAATTTGACAAAGGGGAGAAAAGACAGAATGAAAAATAAATTAAGTATTTCAGGTATTGCATGCCATATATTTTTATATGTAATAGCAGCAGCAATGTTTATTCCTTTTGTTTGGTTGATTATTTCATCATTTCGTCCCAATCTGGATATTTTCAAGGAACCGTTTGCGATTCCAAAGACGTTAAATTTTGATAATTATATAGCAGTGCTTGAGAGTCAGCCAATGTTTAAATATTTGTTTAATACAGTGTTTGTTGCTTTTTTTGCCACTTTTTTAAACATTGTTATTTCATCCATGGCGTCATTTGTATTATTATTTGATTTTAAATTGAAATCAAAAATATCTGCACTTTTTTATATTGGTATTTTCATACCCACTAATGCATTTATGGTTCCGTATTATATCATGATTAATAAGATGGGGCTATATGATAATTTATGGGGGCTTGTTATTGTGTATGCGGCAATAAATCTTCCGTTAAGTATTATGATTGTAAGAGGATATATGACTTCCTTGCCAATGGAGTTAATGGATTCTGCCAGAATAGATGGTGCAACCATTCATCAAACTTTTTTGCAAATTATTATGCCATTAACGAAACCGGGAATTGTAACGGCATGTGTTTTTATTGTGTTAAATTCATGGAATGAGTTATTATTTGGTAATTTGTTAAATCAAAGCGAAAAGTCAAGAACGGTTCAGGTTGCAATAAAATCGTTTCTGTCTACATTTTCTGCAGATTATGGACATGCATTTGCGGCAATGATTATTTGTATCCTTCCCACAATCATTATATATGTTTTTTTGACGGATAAGATCATTGGTGGTATGACCGCAGGTGCCGTTAAAGGATAATCTTCCAATTCTTTTTACTGTCTTGATGTATTTTGGGTCAAATATAGTGGCTCAGTTTAATGGTGGTGTACATGACAGTATTTATGCAAAAGGCCAGCTGATCGACAATGAAAGCATCCTGGGTATGCCTGTGGGACGTACCACTTCCGGAGGACAGTACTCTGCACAGATATGGCTTCCACAGTACAGGAATGGGAGCATGTGATACCTGTGGCTGCGGATATGTGCATCCGTTCCAGCTGGTGGGCAATGAAGGACAGGTTTGGAAGTGTTGATTTTGAAGAAATAGAAAATAAATATTTTTGAGATACCAAAGGAGAGGTGGAGCATGAGATTAAACACTGTTCAGCTTTCCAGGATGGATATTACCGATCCATTCTGGAAGCAGTATACTGACCTTGTTGAGGATGTGATCATTCCCTATCAGTGGGATATTATGAATGATAATGTCCCGGGAGTGGAATCCAGCCATTGCCTTGAGAATTTTAAGATTGCGGCCGGGCTGAAAAAGGGTCAGTTTTATGGTGCAGTATTTCAGGATACAGATGTAGCCAAGTGGCTGGAGGCAGTAGGGTATTCACTGGCAGAAAAGAAGAATGAAAAGCTGGAAAAGCTTGCGGATGATGCCATTGATGTGATCGTACAGGCACAGCAGGAAGACGGATATCTGGATACCTACTTTATCATTAAAGAACCTTCACAGAGATGGAGAAATCTCTGTGAGGGACACGAGCTGTATTCAGCAGGACATATGATAGAGGCGGCAGTTGCTTATTATGAAGGAACCGGGAAAAGAAAGTTCCTTGACAGTATGATAAGGCTTGCTGATCTGATCTGCAGAACCTTCGGACCGGAGGAGGGACAGAATCATGGCTATCCAGGACACCAGGAGATAGAGCTGGCGTTAGTCAGGCTCTATCGGGTAACGCAGGACAAAAAATACCTGGAACAGGCGAAGTATTTCCTGGATATCCGCGGAGCGGGGAAGAATTATTTCCTCGAGGAGCGGAAGCAGGAGAATTTCAAAAGAATTTTCCCGGAATTTGAGGATTATGATCCTGCGTATTCCCAGTCCCATGAACCGGTGAGAGAGCAGAAAACGGCTGAAGGACATGCAGTCAGGGCAGTGTATATGTATTCGGCAATGGCAGATGTGGCGGAGGAATATCAGGATAAGGAGCTGATGGAAGCATGTGTGGCATTGTGGGAAAATATTACACAGAAGAGGATGTATATCACAGGAGGAATCGGGTCATCAGGCTTCCTTGAGAGATTTACAACAGATTATGACCTTCCAAATGACAGCAATTACTCAGAGACGTGTGCATCCATCGGCATGGCACTGTTCAGTCTGCGGATGGCAAATATAACACGGGATTCACGATATGCAGAGGTGATGGAGCAGGAATTGTATAATAATATCCTGGCGGGGATCGCACAGGACGGCAAGAGCTTTTTCTACGTGAATCCGCTGGAGATAAAGCCGCGCCAATGTATGCCGCATACATCAAGGGCGCATGTGAAGGCAAGGCGTCAGAAATGGTTTGGCGTTGCCTGCTGTCCTCCGAATATCGCAAGGACACTGGCATCTCTTGGACAGTATATCTATGGAGCTGACGGAGCCGATATTTATACGCATTTGTATATTGGAAACCAGACGGACATTCCTGTCAATAATGATGCGGTAAAGATCACCATGGATTCCATGTTCCCGTGGGAGGGAAATATAAAGGTTAAGGTTCAGGGAGTAAAGGAAAAAGTCAGGCTGCATTTCCGTATTCCTAGCTATGCAGAAAATTTCCGGTTATACTGCGATGGCAAGGAGCAGGAGCTGACAGTAAGCAAGGGCTATGCGTGTGTGGAGATCTGCAGGGACAGCGAGCTTGGCATCCAGTTTGATATGCCAGTTGAATTCCTTCATGCAGATCCAAGGGTCAGCGCAGATGTTGGCAAGGTGGCAATAAAAAGAGGCCCCATTGTTTATTGTCTGGAAGAGGTTGATAATGGTGCAGAGCTGCAGTGCATTTATCTCAGCGGTAAAGCTGCGCAGAAGAAAAAATCCACTTATTTTTCAGAATGCCTTGAGCTGGAATTGCAGGGCAGGAGACTGATACCCGGGAACGGAGAACTATACAGCAGCGCCGGATTGACCTATGAAGACGCAGTTGTCCGTGCAATACCGTATGCGTACTGGAATAACCGGGGCGAAGGGGAGATGCTGGTCTGGATACATGAAATGATAGGAAACTAAATTACACCTCATCGGGTATAAAAATATGCAAAATTTGTATAATATACCCGATGAGGTATATTTATGCCATAAATCATTGAAATTATACCTGATATGGTATAGTATAAAATTATGAGCAGAATTGGTGATTATGTAAAACAGGAAAGAAAAAAACTGGGGTTAACGCAGGAGGAATTTGCCGTGAGAACAGGACTGGGTCTCCGGTTTGTCCGCGATCTGGAGCAGGGCAAGGAAACAGTGCGCATGGACAAGGTGAATCAGGCGCTTGCACTGTTTGACTGTGAGGCAGTTCCGGGAAGAAGGGAGCGGCGGATATAAAAGCTGATCACACAAAAAAAGAAATTTTTTGCTGATCAACCTTCATTGCCAGCTGGTAAACCGCAGCCTACAGGAACCGCTTCAGCATCTGCAGGACACCGTTCTCCCAGTAAGGAGGACAGAGCTCCTTCGCAGCTGTCCTCACTTCCTCACGGCTGTTGGAAACAGCAAAGCTTAAGCCTGCATTTTCCAGCATTTCAATATCATTCAGATTATCCCCGAAGGTACAGGTTTCCTCAGGGAGGATTCCCAGATATTCCTGCAGATGGGAAAGCGCCGTCCACTTGCTGACGCCGAGTGGATTACAGTCTACCCATTCCCTGCCAGAGGGCGCAAGGAGGGATTTGTCCTTCCATGCCGGAATGAAAAGCGGTGTACATTTTTCCTCACAGGCAGAGGGGTGATAAACTGTGAATTTGATCACATCTGCCGGGGAGTGATTGATCAGATCCTTCACGGCACAGATATTATAGCCGTAGGAATCCCTCAGCCAGCGGAACATCCGGCTGTTTTCGTTTTCTGCGTATCCCATATCCGGTGTGGAGATATAGCATTCACAATCCGGCAGATCCTCATGAACCATCTTACACATACCCTTCCAGACATCCTCCGGCATGATGGAAACCTGAAGGATTTCCTTCGGGGTCCGGACGACAGTTCCCCCATCTGTGATATAAAGCAGCTCGTCCCGGATGGGGGCGAACAGCTTCTGTTCACTGACAAACTGCCGGCCAGAGCAGACAACGATATGGATTCCCTTTCTGATTAATTTATCAACAACTGTCATATATTCAGGGTCAATCTGCAGGGTACCGTCTTTCACAACGGTACCATCGATATCAGTAGCAATCAATTTGATCATAATAATTTCCTCACATGTAATTTCAGTAGTTTTTGTTTGTGATTATTTTAACTATCTTTTTGACTGAAGGCAATAGATAAAACATAAATTATTTATATAGAAGTCTCTGTCTGATTTTACTGACTTTTTGGACATTATCTGCTACAATGATAGATAAATCGCAATAATGAACAGGAGTACATGGCATGGCAGGAATCCGTGATGTTGCCAGGCTGGCACATGTTTCAACCAGTACGGTATCTTTAGTATTAAATAAAAGTGGATATGTATCAGATAAAACCCGTGAAAAAGTGGAAACAGCAATGCGGGAGCTGAATTATATTCCTAATGAACTGGCAAGGAATCTATACCACAGTAAGACAAATATTGTCGGACTGATCCTGCCGGATATTGCGCATCCCTTTTTTGGCTCATTTGCTAAATATGCGGAAATGGAGCTTTATAAAGAGGGCTATAAAACCATGCTCTGCAGTACAGTTCATGAAGAGAATGGCGAGAAGGAATACATTGATATGCTGAATCGTCAAATGATGGATGGGATTATTATGGGAACACATTCCCTGGATATAGAAGATTATAATGGGGTTGTAAGGCCAATTGTCAGTCTGGATCGCTATATCAACGAATCTATCCCGATTGTCATGTCTGATCACGAAAAGGGTGGAACCCTTGCTGCAGAGGAACTGCTGCGCTGCGGATGCAAAAAGGTACTGCAGATCATGGGAAGCAGAAATGTAAATACACCGGCGCATCTTCATCATTATGCTTTTGAAAAGAAGCTTCTGGAGGCAGGTGTCACGGTGTGTACAGAAGAAGCGCCATGGAACAGGTGGAGCTTTGATGAGTTTTATTCTTTTGTTCAGAAAATATATACAGCCTATCCGGATATTGATGCTGTATATGGAGCGGATCTGATTGCCGTAGCCTATCTGAAGGAAGCAGGTGCACGGGGACGCAGGATACCTGAAGAATTAAAGATCATAGGATATGATGGTACTGATGTGACCAGAATGGGAGCTGTTACAATTACCTCTGTTTATCAGGATGTTCAGCAGCTTGCAAAAGAAGCAGTAAAACTTCTTATTGAAAGAATTAAAGGAATAGAAAATCCAGATGACAGGAGAATACTGGATGTCTGCCTGAGAAAAGGAGAAACTACATAAAATAATAGTAATGGAAAATCACGAATCCTATTGACAACAGAGAAACATATGTTGTATGATATGTACATATCGAACGGGTTCGATATGAAAAAGTCAAACATGTTGCTGAAATGTGATTCTCTCTTATAAAATTTTGGATCTTAATAGTCCGGGATTTTATAAAAGGGAAATATTTTAACAGAAGAATCGAACCGGTTTGATACAGAACGAAACAGTTTATCAAAAGGCCATTTGATGAAACAAAATGATCACACAAGAAAAGAGGGAAAGTATGAAAAAGAAAATTATAAGTATGATACTTGCATCAGTAATGGTATTTACGACTCTCTGTGGATGCGGAAGCGGTCAGGGACAGAATACGGAAAGTGGAGAAACAACGGAAGTGGCAAGTGAAGCTGCATCGGGACAGGCCTCCTCTGATGAGCAGATTGTTCTTTCCGTATCAGTAATGGCTAATGAAGAAGAAAAGAAAATTTTTGAAAATGCGATCAACAGATTTGAAACCAGTCATCCGAACTGTAAGGTAGATGCAAGCTATACATCCGGAAGTACATGGGGTGAATATTGTGATAAGCTTCTGATCCAGATCGGCTCCGGTCAGGCACCGGATGTTGTCCATGTAGCGATTGAGGGAACTCAGATGCTTGTAAAAAATAATGTGTTGCTTCCTTTGGATGATCTGATTGCGGCTGATCCTGAAGGACAGGCTATGATGGATGATTTTGTGGATTCGACAACAGATGTATTTACGATAGATGGGAACTTGTATGAGCTTCCTACTGACTGTAATGATGCAGTTGTACATGTGAATACCAAGATGTTTCAGGAGGCTGGAATTGAAATCCCGTATGATGGATGGACATGGGATGAATTCAGAAGCATTGCAAAGCAGTTGACAACCGGAGAAGGAGACTCCAAGGTGTATGGATTTGGCACATCACTGTCCCCTGCATGGCTTGCGGGCTGGTTTATGTCAAATGGAAGTGATTACATTAATGACGACTGGACAGATTCCAATCTTTCTGATCCCAAGGCAACGGAAACCGTTGAATTTCTTAATAGCCTTGTTAATGAGGATAAGAGTATGCCGGTTCCGGAAACAACAACCGATGCGACCAGCCTCTTTGCAGCAGGGCGTGTTGCCATGATCGCAACAGGAATCTGGCCCTTCCCGAGCTATAAGGCAAATGGATTTGAAGATGTAGATGTTGTGCCCATGCCCACAAATAGTGAAGATGCCAAAGTTGGATTTGGTGTAGGCGGTGTGGGAATTTACAGTAAATCTGAGCACCCACAGGAAGCATATGAATTAATGAAAGAGCTGACTTCGGTAGAAACAGGAAAAGAAAAGTGCGCAAGTGGCACCTGCGTTCCTGTAAGATATTCATTAAGTGAGGATGAGGGTTATTTATCCCAGTGTCCGAATGCAAAGCTGTTTTTTGAATCACTGGAGGGCGGAAAAGCACTTCCTTCTCCTATGAATTATTCTGATCTCGAAAGAATTACCAACTCCATGTTCAGTGCTGTATTCTCAGGTGCGAGTTCTGTTCAGGATGCGGTAACAAATGCAGATACAGAACTGAAGCAGTCGTTTGCGGATCTGAAGTAGTCTGATGGTCTGATTCTGAAGGATCCCGCTATGATATTTACAGAGGCGGGATCCCTCAGAGCAAAGCTGCGCTGGAAATGAAAGAGGAAATTTATGAAGAAGAAAAAAGAAAATCTGACAGGGTATTTATTTATACTTCCTGCAATCATATTGTTTCTGTTTTTTGTTTTGATCCCTGTCATAGCAATGGTATGTCTGGGTTTTACAAAATATAATCTGTTTTCTGCACCACAATGGACAGGATTTTCCAATTTTGCCAAGATATTCACGGATGGAAGACTTTGGACAGTTACAAAAAACACTATTTTTCTAGCTTTTTTCTCTGTCATTTTAAATATAGTAGTAGGCCTTTTCCTGGCGCTATTGATTGCTAATAAAAGGAGTCCGGTATTTAACTATCTGGTCAGGCTGTTTTATTTTTTCCCGCTCATCGTTGCACCGGTATATATTGCGGTTATCTGGTCAAATATCCTGTCTGCAGATGGTGGATTGCTTAATTACTATATTCAAAAAATCGGGTTTGAAGCTGTGGGCTGGCTGACAGATCGTAAGGTGGCTTTAAAAACAATTATTGGAATTGAGGTATGGAGGCTGACAGGATTTGCCATGCTGACCTTCATAGCGGGGATCAAGAATATATCAAAGGACTACTTCGAAGCGGCTTCCCTGGATGGAGCCGGAGTTGTACAGACAGCCTTTTATATCACGATACCGCAGTTAACCCCAACGATTCTTCTGAATCTGATCATGTATGTGATCACAGAGCTGAAAACATTTGATATTCCTATGCTCATGACAAAGGGAGAGCCGATGGATGGAACACGTACCATTGCCATGTATATTTATGAAACAGCTTTCCAAAAGCAGGATATGGGATATGCGTGTGCAATATCACTGTTTTTTGTGGTTGGTATTATGATACTTACATGTGTTCAGTTTATAACAAGTAACAGGTGGGTGCATTATGATTAAATTGAAAAAGAAAATATCCAATTTCATAATTTCGTTACTGGTACTGCTTGGTGGAATTGTTGTATTTATTCCGTTTATGTATATGTTTTCCTCATCTATGCGCACACCGGCAGAAGCGTTCAAACTGCCACCTGCCATTTTGCCGGAACGCTTCATGATTGAGAATTATATCCAGTTGTTCAGATCAGATCTGCCGTTTGCAGGAATGTTCCTTAACAGTGCAATTGTTACGGGAGTTACGATCACAGCACAGATTATTATCTGCTCTATGGCAGCCTATGCATTTGCAAAGATCAAGTTTGCAGGCAGTAATTTCTGGTTTATGGCATTTCTGATGTCGATGATGATTCCGGTGCAGGCAACGATCATTCCCGTCTATATTATGATGAGTAAGCTGAATCTGATTAATACATTAAGCTCTATTATTCTGATTTCTGTGTTTAATGCATTCGGAATATTTCTGATGAGACAGTCAATCGCTTCTGTTCCGGATGCAATCATTGAGGCGGCTAAGATTGATGGAGCCGGTCATTTCAGAACGTGCTGGCAGATCGTGATCCCAATGGTGAAAAGTACGATTGTTACACTGATCATTCTGAATTTTAATTCCATATGGAATGATTACTTTATTCCCTATGTATTTGTAAGCAAATGGGAAAAGATGACAGTACCGCTGGGTGTGGCGGCAATGAAGGGTTATATGGGATCCGGTAATAAATCTGTGGTACTTGCCGGGGTAACAGTAGCGTTGCTGCCTATTTTAGTTGTATTTCTGATAGGACAAAAATATATCGTTGAAGGATTGACATCATCTTCGGTGAAGGGTTAGGTGAAAAATATGTATACAAACACGATAAATCTGTGGGAAGGCAGAGAAGATGTGACATTAACTTCCTATTGCATGGAAAAGAACGATGAAATTATCGGATGTGACCGGAGACCTGCTGTAATTATCCTGCCGGGTGGTGGATATGCGGGATTTACGGAAAGAGAAGGAGAGGCGGTAGCACTTCGCTTTATGGCAGCCGGTTATCAGTCCTTTGTGCTTCATTATTCTGTCTGTGAAAAAGCTGCATTTCCCGGGGCACTTTATGATCTGGCACAGGCAATGTGCTTTCTTCATCAGAATGCAGAAAGGCTGTATATCAATGAGAAAAGGATTGTTGTGTGCGGATTTTCCGCAGGCGGAAATCTTGCTGCATCACTTGGCGTGATGTGGAATCAGGAATTTATGAAAGAAAAGTTTCAGGTACCGGCAGAGTGGCTGAAGCCGGCTGCAATGGTCCTGGGTTATGCTGTTACGAATTTCGGCTTTGAAAATCATAGTGTGCTGAATCAGGAACAGGCTGAAATGATGATAAACTGTAACCGGTACATAACGGGAAAAGAGCAGCCAGAGAAAGAGGACTATGAAAAAATAAATCTTCTGCGGTTTGTTTCATCAGATACACCACCGGCTTTTCTGTTCCATTTATGTGCAGATCCGGTAGTGCCAGTGGATAATTCGCTGCAGTTTGCAAGCAGGCTTGCTGCCTTTGATGTCCCGTTTGTGCTGGAAATAGGTGAAGATACCTGGCATGGTGTTTCATCACTGAAAGCAGAGGATGCCAATCTTGGCTTTTTTAAAGAGGAATACGCAGGATGGTTTGACAGGGCGATCAGCTGGCTTAAGAAAAAATTATTTGTGGAGAATGCGTAGAATGAAATCTTTTATTGTTGAGAAAAAATACATTCTTTTCCCAATAAGCATGGATGCACCATGTAAAATGGTTACAGTCTGTTCAGAAGGTGAAAAGATATTTGAGTTTGATATTCCTGTTGAAAATGGCAATTCTCCATATCGGTTTCAATATTATGCGCCCTTAAACGTAGAAAAATGGAAGGGGCAGGAAATGACGATAGAAGTGGAGGATGCGCCGGATTTTCTGGAGGCGGTAGGATTTTCGGATGACAGAGTGAATACCGTGCAGCATAAACCACAGATCCATTTTTCGCCGGAATCCGGTTGGATAAATGATCCAAATGGTCTTATATATGCGAATGACCGGTACCATCTGTTTTTCCAGTACAATCCATTTCAGAATCAGTGGGGAAATTTATGCTGGGGACATGCTGTCAGCAGGGATCTGCTGCACTGGGAGCAGTTGGATACGGCTATGTTCCCTGATGAGAATGGATCTATGTTTTCCGGGTGTGGCATTATAAATGAACGGGGGCTGCTGGAGCTGCCGGATTCTGCTCTTCTGTTTTTCTACACTATGGCAGGTGGAAAAACGAAATGGAGTGAAAGGAAAAAGTTCACACAGAATCTTGCTTATAGTCTGGATGAGGGGAATACGCTGAAGAAGGTGAATCCGCCAGTCATAGAGCATATTGCTGATGAAAACCGGGATCCCAAGGTTTACTGGCATGAGAAAAGTCAGGCATATTATATGGTTCTGTTTCTGGAAGGAAACCAGTTTGGTATTTTCCGTTCTGAAAATCTGCAGAGCTGGGTGTGTACACAGACCCTGGAGCTGGATAAGGCCTGGGAATGCCCGGATCTGAGAGAGATACCTGTTGAGGGCGGTGGATCAAAGTGGGTATTCTGGAGTGCTGATGGGTTTTATTTCCTTGGTGAGTTTGATGGATTTCAGTTTATGACAGATGGAATCAGGAGAGAAGCTTATCAGACGACAGTCCCTTATGCGGCGCAGACGTTCTTTGGAACGGAGGATGTTATTACGATACCATGGCTCCGGACGCAGAATAATGGAAAGTATTACAGGGGAGTAATGGGGCTTCCGAGAAAACTGACATTAGTACAGCTTGGAGGAGAGCTGCGGCTCCGGATGATGCCGGTAGAAAGCTTCCTGAATGCGAGAAAGCTTGTCCGCGTGGACAATACCTGCGAACTGAAATATACACCGGAGGACTTCCGGGCAACACAGATACAGTTATTGGGAGCCGGTGGGATAAGCTATGCAGCTGAAGTGAATGATAATGAGATTCAGTTTGATGCAGAAACAGGCATCCTGACAATAAATGGAGAACAGGCATTTATGGGTAGGAATGTACATGAAATGAGTATACTTATAGATGCTGAAATCTGTGAAGTAACAACGGAAAATGGATTATATTATGGAATATTTGAATTAAAGCCGTCCTGTAATATTCAGGAATGGAGAATTTGCTCAAAAGAAATGCTCAGTATAAAAGTGATGGAAATTTCATAGACTGCTCCCCATAATAAATGCCAGATATCCAAAATCCCATAGAAGGGATTCAAAGCTGTTTTCCAGATACTCATAAATATCCTCTTCCTCGTATCCGGTCATTCGGGTAAGGATGACAAGGGCCTGTCTTACAGACTCATAGGAAAGTATCCCCTTATCTTTTGACAGATATGTCAGAAATAAAGCCTGCCGGATAGCAGCATATTGGATGGCAGTCCACTGCAGACGAACCAGCATGTGTTCGGTACTGGTGTCATCAGGCGCAAGCAGATCGGAATACATTTCATTTGCCAGAAAGCTGCGAAGCAGTGGATAAAAAGCTTCAAGCTGCAGACAGAAGGCATCCCATTTGGAAAGAAGAAGGTCTTCTGCCATTTCACTGAGCTGTTCTGCCTGTGTGATCAGCGGCTCCAGATATTCTTCATACAGTCCTTCCTCCAGGTAATTGACAGCCAGATCCTGCAGCAGTTCATTGCATTCCAGAATAGTGTCTGTCACAGAAACAGGCAGATCATAAATCGCCCTTTGCAGCTCAGACAGTGTGGATGGTGTGAAGCAGTCCTCGATCACGGCGGCAGTAAGGGACTGACCCTTTTCTTCCTTACGGTATAATTCCTGCAGGATATAGAAGCTCTGCATCAGGGGAAGAGAAGGATCAGGCAGCCGGATGGAATCTCCTTGCATCAGAGCAGTTATTTTTTCACGAAGCAGAAATGCAGGATTTAGGCTGACAGAAGAAACCTTCGGGAAGGTTAGATGTTTTTTCTGCTGCCACAGGTCGATTACAGCCGGACAGCATGGCATCAGGGAAGCTTCTCTGTGATCAGAAAAATCATGATATTCCCTTGGAAAAGTGGTACAGGTCTCAGAAAGAATATCAGCATTATAAGTAAGTACCAGGCTGCACAGCAGATTTTTCGTAAGAAAAGGGCAGCGGTGATCATCAGTCAGACGGATCACCCGTTGTCCTTCTTTTTTTTCTGTAAAGGAATTGAGATTCTTTTTATGACCGCCGGCAGATTCCGGAGGTGTAAGTGTTTTCCATTTTTCTTTTGTAATATCATCTACATAAATTTTCCATTCCTGGCAGCAGGTAAGAGGACAGTTGTCTGCTGTGCAGATGAATTCTGAATAATAATCCGGATAAAATGTTTCCATAAGAACCTCAAATCAAAGAAAAATAATTCATCACAGTAAGGATGACAGTAAATCTGGTCTGCTATGCACATTGTAGCATGTTTTCCCAGAAATGGGAAAGAAATAAGGAAAAGAATACTGGACGGCGAACTCCTTTTGACGTACGATAGAAGTAGATAAAATATTATCTAAAATTATGGATTATAAGCAAAAGTGGATAAAATGTTATCTACAGGAGAAACTATGAATGAGCTGAATGAACTGATATGGGAAACCGCAGAGGAACTGGATAAAAAATTAGCTGAAAGGATCCGCAGGATCAGAAAGAGGCGTTCTATATCCCAGCAGGAACTGGCGGTTATGAGCGGCGTAAGCTATGGCTCCATTAAACGATTTGAAGGAAGCGGGCAGATATCGCTGCTTTCCCTGACAAAGATTGCCATGGCACTGGAGCTGACAGATGAATTTAGGGATCTCTTTGCACAGGTGCCATACAGGAGTATAGAGGAGGTTATTCATGAAGGATGACAGAAGCAGGATTCTTTCTGTGAAGTACGGGGACAGAAAGGTGGGAACACTGGCATTGACACCGGATCATAAGGCAGCCTTTGCTTATGATGAAGCATGGATCGAAAATGGTTTTTCCATCAGTCCTTTTTCCCTTCCTTTAAAAAAGCAGGTATTTATACCGGCAAAGGATCATTTTGATGGATTATTTGGTGTGTTTGCGGACAGTCTTCCGGATGCATGGGGACAGCTGCTTTTAAACCGCATGATGAGAAAATATGGAAAAGATCCGGGTGAAATGTCTGTACTTGATCGTCTTGCCATCGTGGGAAGCTCGGGGATGGGGGCGCTTACCTTTGAGCCGGAAAAGTACTTTCCTGCTGAAGCGGGCAGGGATAGGCTGGATGAACTGGCATTGGAATGCCGTAAAATTTTAAATACAGAATATTCGGATAAACTGGACGAGCTGTACTATCTTGGAGGAACCAGCGGCGGAGCAAGACCAAAGATTCTGACAGAAATAGATGGGGAATCATGGATCATTAAATTTCCATCCTATACAGATGGCCCGGATGCTGGGAAAATGGAATATGATTATGCCTGCTGCGCAAAAGCGTGTGGAATTGATATGAGTGAATACAGGCTGTTTCCATCAGATATCTGCAAAGGATATTTTGGAACGAAACGGTTTGACAGGAGTAGAACTGGTACGAAAAAGATTCATATGCTGACGGCAGCAGCTCTTCTGGAGCTTGATTTCAAAGAACCAAGCCTTGATTATCACAGTCTGATGAAACTGACGAAAATACTGACCAGAGACCGGAAAGAGGATGTGGAGAATCTTTACCGCCGGATGTGTTTTAATGTGTTTGCCCATAACAGGGATGATCATTCCAAAAACTTTGCCTATCTCTATCAGGAGTCTGCCAGATTGTGGCGGCTTTCTCCGGCATATGATCTGACTTTCAGTAACACATATTATGGGGAACATACAACAACTATCGATGGAAATGGAAAAGATCCGGGACTTTCAGAACTGATCGCTGTAGGAACCGGCGCGGGGATGAGCCGCCAGACCTGCAGGAGAATAGCAGAAGAAATCAGAGAGTGTGTTTATGAAAAACTGGGGGAATACCTGTAAAGGTATTCCCCCAGTGGCTTGTGCACCTGGCAATACACGATCAATTATTATAATGTGTATCCAAAAGTGCACAGTCCATGATCAGTACATAAAATATAGTTCCAAAGTAAGTATTCTCAACAATGCGCCCATGATCCAGAACCGGATGGCAGGAGCCGTCCTTTTTGACAAAATGGAACTGGACATAATCATTGGGTCCGTTTGCCTTAGAATGGATTTGATCCCAAATGCTTTTTTCCACTAAAGCCTGTTCATCCGGACGGATCAGACCTCGGAAGCTGTGACCGGAGTAGGCGAGGAATTCATCCATATCCTTGCAGCCGGCGTAACGGATCAGCTCCTGGTTGGCATACAGAATGTGGTCATCCTGAGGGTCTGCCTTGTAGATCAGAAATGCACCGGGAAGATTTTGGGAAATATCCCTGAGTGCAAAGCCGAGACGGAGGCGTTTTTGCGAATGAAACCCCTGCCGGTAGGGCAGACAGCTGTGCTTGCCGCGAAGCTTTACCTCGTAAAGAGCCATATCTGCATTTTTGAGGAGTACAGAAGGATCTGTGCTGTCCTTTGGGTATCCGGCATATCCAAGGGAAATGTGGAAAGGGTAGTCGATGCCGTTATATTTGAAGGATTTTGGTATGAATGTAAAGGCTTCTATGCGGCTGGCAGAATCCTGACAGGTGGTACCGGTAAGGATAACAGAAAATTCATCGCCGCCACTTCGGCAGAGGATGGCATTTTCAGGAAAAGCTCTCTGCAGGCTTCCTGCAAGCTCCTGTAAGGCAAGATCACCGGCTGTGTGGCCATAAATATCATTGATAAATTTGAAGTCATCAATATCCAGCTGTATTCCGACACAGGGAGCTTCAGGATGTGCTTTCAGAACACGCGTCCATGCTTCGTCAAAGCCATGACGGTTCAGAAGCCCTGTAAGTGGATCGGTGACAGAAAGTGCTTTTAGTGTTTCGTGGCGTTCCTTCAGGACCAGAATGGCATATGTGAGACTTGAAAGAAGTAGATTGATAAAAAATCCACATAAAAAAAGGATCGGGAACTGACTGCCGCTGTTCCAGCCGTCAGAGGGCATTACCTCCAGCTTATAGGAGCAGCAGCCAACCTCAAAACAGTAGATGGCAGGATCTGTCAGTACAGCACCGGAGGAATAAACTTCCGTATACTCCGGTGTCAGGGGTGAAACTGTTTTGGACAGACGGTATTCATAACCGAAATTTGTCAGTGCCTGGGCGGAATCGGCAAAAATATCAGGGACACGGATAATGGCTATTGTAAAACCCCAGAAATATTTTTCACCGTTGCTGTCCTCCAGATAGACCGGATTTTGAATTGCGATACCGGTACCGCCCTGCAGCAGGGGAAAGGGTCCCTGCATGACCGTAAGGTCATTGTCTCTCCCATATCGGGAAATCTCCCCTCCTTTTTCGTCATGGATCAGGTCGATCTTAACGGCCTCGTTGCCTGCTTCCGGATAGATATCGGTTACAACACCGTTTGGAGCAAGCTGTATGCTCTGGATGGAACTGGTCATGAAACTTGCAGCTACATGATGGAAGTTACGGATTTGATCACCTTCGCTGATCAGGATCCCCTGCAGGGAATCTGTGACAGCAATTCCCTGAGCCAGCTCACTGGTTATGTGCTCTGCATAGGTCATGGCATTCAATTCTGCCAGGGTACGGACGTGAGCCTGATTGTCAACAAATTCGTTATAGAGTATGCAGGAAAGTATAATGCTGAAGATGAGAAAAACAAGAAGGGGCAATAACCAGTTCTGTGTTCTTATTTTTTTATCTGAAGGTGTCATGAGGTATCTCCTGGAAATCATTTTTAGCAAAATTAACAAAAAATAACTTGACTGCTATTCTGAACGGCATATAATAGTTCAAAGATGAATAATTCAAAAACGAACAAAATTCGTCATAGGAAAAGACGGTACAGAAAGAGGGAAGAGGATGGATATCAGCATAGAATTTGTAAGAAAAATAGGAACGGCCTACAGCAGCGCCTGTAAGCCTCTTTGCCAGAGGTGGAGGATTCCGCAGACGGCATTTGATATTCTCATGTTTCTGGTAAACAACCCACAGTACAAAACAGCCAGGGATATTGTGGAGATCCGGAAGATCAAGGCAAATCTGGTCTCCGTGAATGTGGACAGGCTTGTGACAGAAGGATATCTGGAGAGAAAAGCTATAGAGGGAGATCGGAGAAAGCTTCAGCTTATCTGTACAAGTAAGGCAGAGCCACTGACTGAAGAGGGAAGGAAGCTGCAGCAGGACTTCCTGGAGCGTTTATTTGTCAATACAAGGGAAGAAGATAAAAAAGGCTTCCTGGCTGTCATGCAGATCATGGAGCAGAATCTTGATGATTTACTGAAGGGAGAGAAGTAAGATGGAATTATTATTAACAGTCGTTGTTACCTTTTTTGCAGGAATGGGTGCCGGTCTTGGTACAGGCTTCGCAGGAATGAGTGCGGCAGCAGTGATCAGCCCGATGCTGATCACCTTTTTGCACATGGATCCTTATATGGCGGTGGGGATCGCACTGTCTTCTGATGTACTGGCAAGTGCTGTGTCAGCTTACACCTACGGTAAAAACAAAAATCTGGATATCAAAAATGGTCTGATCATGATGGTGAGCGTTCTCGTATTTACAGTAGTAGGAAGCTATGTCTCCAGCCTGGTGCCTTCCACAACCATGGGGAATTTCTCTGTGTTTATGACATTTCTTCTTGGCATCAAGTTCATTGTGAAGCCCGTTATGACGACTAAGGAAGCCATGCAAGGAGTAGCTGCAGGAAAGAGGGCACTGCAGTCAGTCATCTGTGGAATTGCGATTGGCTTTATCTGTGGCTTTATAGGAGCTGGCGGCGGTATGATGATGCTTCTTATCCTTACAAGTGTTCTTGGCTATGAACTGAAGACCGCAGTAGGGACGAGCGTATTTATTATGGCCTTTACCGCATTTACCGGTGCTGCTTCCCACTTTGCGATCGGCGGCATGCCTGATATCACTGTTTTTGTCCTATGTGTCATATTTACCCTGATATGGGCAAGGATCGCAGCAGTGATCGCTAATAAGGCAGCACCGAAGACACTGAACCGGATGACAGGTGTGATCCTTGTGATGCTTGGAATCGTAGTAATGCTGTTTTCCATGCTGACGAGATAGAGCTTTGACAGGATTGGTTATTACAGGAATAAAAATGTATAATTCCCTTCGATTTCCACATACTACCCATACAGTACAAATATGGAAAGTGATTGGAAAACAGGAGGACATTTATATATGAAGGCTACAGGAATTGTCAGGCGTATCGATGATCTTGGCAGAATCGTTATCCCTAAGGAAATCAGAAGAACACTGCGGATCCGGGAAAGTGACCCGCTTGAGATATTTACCGACAGGGAAGGAGAAATCATCCTGAAGAAATATTCACCCATCGGTGAAATGAATACCTTTGCAAGGCAGTATGCGGAAAGCCTGTGTCAGGTATCCGGACATGTGGCTGTTATTACGGACAGGGATCAGATCATAGCGGTATCTGGTGGGTTCAAAACGATTCTGGGCAAGGATCTGAGCCGGGAGCTTGAGGATAAACTGGAGCACAGGGAAACGTTGGTGGCATCCAGAAATGAGAAAGGCTTTATCCCGTTGATCCAGGAGGATATGGAGGAATTCTGCTCAGAAGTGATCAGTCCCATTATCTGTGAGGGGGATGTGATCGGTGCTGTGATATTAATCACTGCCAACGAAAGAGTAAGGATGGGTGAAGTAGAAAGAAAACTGGTCCAGTCTGCTTCCGGATTTCTTGGGAAGCAGATGGATCAGTAAAGCAATTCAGAAGCATTTTGAAGATCAAATGAAAAAATTACCGGACTGCCGTGTTGAACATGATCAGTGCTTTCCGTTCAAGGGGGTCACCCATTTCATAGAAGCCCTTTCCTGTGCCGTTCAGACGGGAAAGGGCTACCTTACGGTTGGCCTTCTTTGGCTGGTCAAAAATAAAAGTAATTCCTTCTGTATGATATTCAGCATCAAATTCCGGATGTCCCGGCTCCTCATAAAATGGGTCAAACAGCAGAAGACAGTCATCTTCGACACCGGTTGCAAGTACATAGTGTGGTACCTCCAGATAAAGACGCAGGGCAACGGCACCGCCTTTTTCAAGAGCATCCAGAACAGGGCTTCCTTCCTTCAGCGCGACATTATCGCCGGAAACGGTGTGGCAGGAAATCGGGAAATTGTGCATCTGGCCAAAGCGTGTCAGCCAGTCCGCCATAAATTCCATACAGGCAGGAGAGGTGCCGTATTTGCAGGGTTCTCCCTGGTCATTGTAGCTGTCCATACCGTAGATCATGACCCCTTTGATCATATCCGGATAGATTTCTTCTCTTTCGAATAAATAGCGGATTCCGTTTGTAACGGAAACAGGTGCACAATCATATTCAGATGACTGATAATTTAATAAATTTTTCATATAAAATGCCTATGTACCTTTTTAAAGAAGTATAGTAAAATAAAAAACTGCAAACCACAAGTTCTATTTTAAGCACATCTATTGACTTTTGTAAAGTGCATAAGTATAATTAAGCCACTATCTATATAAGAATACTAGGAAATGGATAGAGACAGGAGGAGAATATGAAAAAGTTTCATGCAAAATCAGGAAACAAAGTACTGGCACTGGTGCTGACAGCAGCTATGGTATTAGGTCTTGCTGGCTGTGGAAGCACAGAAATGCCTGCCGGGAGCGCAGATGATGCAACAGTAGAAGGAACATCAGAAGCAGGAGCTGCAGGAGAAACGGCTTCCGGAGAAAAGATCGTTAATATCGGAGTGACGGACTCCCTGGGAAGTATCAATCCCTTTGTTATCGATCAGACATTTATTAATAAGTATGCAGTGGATCTGGAGTTCCTTCCGTTAGTTGACTTTGCAGAGGATCTGAGCTTTGAGTATCTGCTGGCAGATTCCATTACCACAGAGGATAACAAAAATTTCATTGTTCATATCAATGAAGATGCTGTATGGTCAGACGGTACGCCGATCACCTCTGATGATGTGACCTATTCCTTCCTTCGTCTGGCAAGCCCGCTGGTAGCCAATGCAACTCTGGTTTATGGAGTGTTTGAAGGCGTAGATTCCGAGACAGGATTTGTAGAGGAAGGAGCTACAGAGGTTTCCGGTGTGACTGCTGTTGATGAAAAGACAGTACAGTTTACAACCAAGGAGCCTATGAGCATGATCACCTTTATGAGCTCATATGCAGCATATTTCCATACCATGCCAAAGAGCGTTATTGAGAATATTGCTGAAGGCGAGCTGACTACAAGTGACTGGTTCAATCATCCTGATGTTGTCAGTGGTCCTTATATGGTAACTGATTATGATACTAACCATTACATTTCTTATGTAGCCAATGAAAACTACTGGAAGGGAGCACCGAAGATTGGCAAGATGAACTTCAAGATCCTTGATGCCAGCCAGGTATACTCCAGTCTGCAGTCCGGCGAAATTGATGTTACAAGCCACACCATGACCAATATCCCGCAGGAAGACAATGACAGCATTGATGCTCTTGAGAATGTGGATGTTGTTTACGGTTCTCCTGTAACCAACCAGTCTGTATTTATCCAGACAAAGAACATTCCGGATGCCAGAGTACGTCAGGCGCTTGTATATGCGATTGACAGACAGAAGATCGTAGATGATCTGCTGAAGGGACATGGCGAAGTGATCGATGGCTTTGTATCATCTGCAAGTCCTTACTTCGATGACAGTATTACACCGATTTCCTATGATCCTGAAAAGGCAAAAGAGCTTCTTGCAGAAGCTGGCTGGGATGGCTCACAGACACTGCGTTTCTTTGTAAATTCCGGTGATGGCACCTTCGTGAATGCAGCGCAGGTAATGGCAGCACAGTGGGCACAGGTTGGGATCAAGGTAGAGGTACAGACAGTTGACCTTGCTACACTGATGAGCATGGCAGGCGGCACTGATTATGATCTGTTTGCAGTACAGTACACTTATCCGCCGATCGATCCTTCCGTAGATATCGCATGGCTTCTTGGTGGAGAGGACAGCTGGACCGGTTACAGCAATTCCGCAATTGATGATGCACTGGCACAGGTTGGCTCCACAGATGACAAGGCAAGTCTTAAAGATCTGTACTCCATCATTGACAAGCAGACACAGGAAGATGTACCGATGTTTTCTGCTTATGTGATCAGTGCACAGGGCGCAGTGAACAAGAGACTGACCAATGTACATGCTAATGTATATGGACTTTTCAACAATATCCAGGAATGGGATATCGTTGAATAAGCGTTAAAAGAAAAGGCAGGAATTCAGATACCGCAGGCCGGGAGACCGGTCTGTGGTATTATCCATATAAAGAGAGAGGAAACATCATGTCACATTTACTGGAGGTAGAGGGACTTACTACTGTATTTACAGGAGACTACGGGGAAACGACCAGTGTGGATCATGTCAGCTTTCATGTTGATGAAGGAGAAGTGGTCTGCATCGTTGGTGAGTCAGGTTGTGGAAAGAGCGTTACCAATCTGTCTGTTATGGGCCTTTTGTCAAGGGGCGGCAAAGTAACAGAAGGAAAGGTACTGTTTGAGGACAGAGATCTGTTAGCTATGACGGAAAAGGAACTGGATAAAATCCGAGGAGATCAGATGACCATGATCTTTCAGGATCCTTTAACTTCGCTGAATCCTGTATTTACAGTAGGGAACCAGATTATGGAAAGCCTTCAGATCCACAGAGGTCTTTCCAAAGATGAGGCCAGGAAACAGGCAGAAGAGCTTCTCTCAAGAGTTGGTATGCCGGATGCAAAGAGCACCATGAAAAAGTATCCCCATACACTGTCAGGCGGAATGCGTCAGCGTGTCATGATCGCCATGGCGCTTTCCTGTAAGCCGAAGCTCCTGATCGCAGATGAGCCGACGACAGCCCTGGATGTGACGATACAGGCGCAGATTATGCAGCTTTTAAAGGAGCTGCAGAAGGAAAACAAAATGGCCATGATCCTGATCACCCATGATATCGGACTGGTAGCGCATATGGCAGACCGTGTCATCGTCATGTATGCAGGGCAGATCATTGAGGAGGCACCCGTGCGGGAGCTCTTCAGGCATCCAAAACATCCTTATACCAGAGCGCTTATGGACACGGTACCTACGATCCGGGACACGGCAGAACGACAGCTTAAGGCAATTCCCGGTATCGTACCGGAAAGCTACGACCATATTCCGGGCTGCCGTTTTGCAGATCGCTGCAGCTATCGCAGGCCGGAATGTGACAAGCCACAGGAAAATTATGAATTTGGCGGCGGTCATATGGCGAGATGTATTGTAAGGAAGGAGGGAGGTATCCAGGATGAATCATAAACAAAGCGAAGAGAAGATGCCTCTGCTTCGGATTGAAAATTTGAAAAAATATTATCCAATTAAAGGCGGGATCATTACCCATACTACTGGCTATGTTAAGGCAGTGGACGGTGTCAGCTTCCAGATCTGTCAGGGAGAAACGCTTGGACTTGTGGGAGAATCAGGCTGTGGAAAATCCACCATAGGAAGGCAGCTTGTGGGACTTGAAAAGCCCACAGACGGGACGGTATATTATAAAGATCACGATCTTGGAAGGATGAACCGGAAGGATGTAAAGCCTTTTCGTACCAAGCTGCAGATGGTATTTCAGGATCCTTATTCATCCTTAAATCCAAGGAAGCATATTTATGAGATTCTGGCACAGCCCATGCTGTATCATGGGATCTCAACGAAAGCCAGTGTGGAAAAGGATATCCTGAACCTGCTCGATATGGTAGGGCTGCCAAGAAGTGTCCTTGGAAGATATCCGCACGAGTTTTCGGGAGGACAGCGGCAGCGTATCGGAATAGCCAAGGCACTTTCGCTGAATCCGGAGTTTATCGTCTGTGATGAGCCAGTCAGTGCCTTGGACGTATCTATCCAGGCACAGATCCTGAACCTGCTGCGCAGCCTGCAGAAGGAGCTTGGACTGACCCTTCTGTTTGTAGGTCATGGACTTGGCGCTGTCAATTATGTCAGCGACAGGATCGCAGTCATGTATCTTGGTAAGATCGTGGAAATGGGAGAGGCTAAGGAGATTTTCAATCATCCGGTACATCCCTATACGAGAGCTCTTCTTTCTGCAGTTCCGGTACCGGATCCGGATGAAAGGGAGGATGGAAGGAAGATCCTTATGGGAGAGGTGGGAAGCAGTATTGAACCTCCTACGGGCTGCAGGTTCCATCCAAGGTGTCCCTATGCCACAGATATCTGCAGACAGAGAGAACCGGAGATGCAGGAAACATTACCAGGCAGTGGACATATGACAGCGTGTCCTATTGCTATGACAGAAGAAGGCAGGAGGGAAGAAGCATGACCAAATATATAATCAAGCGGATTCTGATTGCTATCCCGGTGCTGATTGGAATTACCATTATAGACTATGCCATCATGTGTCTGGCAGGAAGTCCTCTTGAAATGCTGAAGGGACCGAGAGTATCGGAAGCTGCAGTAGAGGCTAAAAAGATCGCCATGGGACTGGACAAACCCTTTTATATCCAGTATTTTGTATGGCTTTCACAGCTTCTTCACGGGAATATGGGTTATTCTGTAAAATCTTATCAGCCGGTTTTGGAAATGATCAGAAGCCATCTGGGACCGACCCTCCTGCTGATGGGAGTTTCCCTGGTCGTGAGCCTGATCCTTGCAGTGCCGGCAGGTATTTACAGTGCGATCCACCAGTATTCCAAAGGGGATTATGCAGTAGTGACTGCTTCCTTCCTTGGAAGCAGCATACCGGGATTTTTCCTGTCACTGCTCCTTATTTATATTTTTACAATCAAACTGAAGCTTCTGCCCTCGAGCGGGATGATCACACTTGGTACAAAGGGTGGCGCAGCAGATGTGGCAAAGCATATGGTGATGCCGGTGATCGTTCTTGCCACATCCATGGCAGGAAGCAATATCCGTTATATCCGAAGTGCCGTACTGGAGATCCTGCAGCAGGATTATTTAAGGACAGCAAGAGCCAAGGGAATCGGAAGATTCCGTGTTATTTATAAGCATGCACTGAGAAATGCACTGGTGCCGATCGTAACGGTAATTGGCATGGAGATCCCCATGCTGTTTGGCGGTGCAGTTATCATAGAACAGGTATTTTCCTGGCCGGGACTTGGACTTATGACCATGAGTGCTATTATTGGAAGGGATTACCCCGTGATCATGGGTGTCTGCCTGCTTTCGGCAGTGGTTGTCCTCATAGCCAATCTGGTGACGGATATCCTGTATGCACTGGTAGATCCTACTATTTCACTGGATTAAGGAGGCAGCCATGAAAAAGAAAAAAGAAAAAAATCTGACAGAACATGGTATGCCGGAGAAGGATATAACCAGTGAAAGCTATCTGCAGACTGTCTTTCGTAGATTTAAAAAACATAAGCTCGGTATGATCAGCCTTATTGTATTTATCATTCTTGGACTGGCTGCTCTTTTCGCTCCTGTTCTTGCCCCCTATGATCCCAATGAGATCGCAGGGTCCTTCAGCGGTGCACCGTCCCGGGAGTTTCTTCTTGGAACAGATCAGATCGGAAGGGATGTCCTGAGCAGACTTCTTTATGCCATGAGAATATCGCTGCTTGTCGGGATCATGGCAACACTGATCTCTACAGTGATCGGTGTGGTACTCGGTCTGATAGCAGGATATTTTGGCGGCGCCGCAGATATGGTGATCATGCGCTTTACAGATATGGTGATGTCTTTTCCCTATATTTTGCTTGTGCTGGTAGCGGCAGCGATCTTTAAGCCGGGACTTTGGAGTATTATACTGATCCTCGGCTTTGTAGACTGGCCGGGGATCGCAAGACTGGTCAGGGGAAATGTGCTGAATCTGCGGGAAACGAATTTTATCAAGGGAAATCTGGTGGCAGGCATGTCCTTAAAGCATATTCTGTTTTCGGAGATCCTGCCAAATACAGTGGCTCCGATCCTTGTTTATGCGACCTCGGTGCTGGCGTTGTCCATGCTGGATGAAGCAGCCTTAAGCTTTCTTGGCATGGGTGTACAGCCGCCGACAGCCAGCCTTGGTAATATGTTAAACGGAGCTGAATCACTGACTGTGCTGACAAAGCAGCCATGGCTCTGGGTTCCGCCGGGACTCCTCATAGTGATCCTGGTTATGGCAATTAACTTTATTGGAGATGCTCTGCGGGATGCAGTGGATCCCAACAGTAAATAAAAATGTGATGCGAGGAAATATGCGTATGGAAGGCAAAGAACTGGAGAAGGAAGGGTTACAGCTCGGGCATGAATTACAGGAAGCCTTTTTCTGGTTTCACAGAAATCCGGAGCTGTCCTATGAAGAATATCAGACAACAGAGAAGATAAGGGAGTTCCTGACAGAGCATGGAATTGAGATCATGGAGTCGAAACTGGAAACAGGACTTATCGCTGTGATCCGTGGAGAAAGGGAGGGAGCTGTGCGGGCTCTTCGCTGCGATATTGATGCTCTCCCGATTCTCGAAGAGAGTGGTGTCCCTTATGCCTCTGAAATAAAGGGGAAAATGCATGCCTGTGGACACGATTTCCATATTACGGCAGGACTTGGCTGTGCTGTGCTTTTGCAACAGAACAGGAAGGCGCTTGCCGGCACAGTAAAGATCATTTTCCAGCCGGCGGAGGAATCCGCCAGGGGAGCAGAGAAGATCACAGAAACAGATCTGATCGATGATGTGGAGCTGATCTGGGGCTTTCATGCCGATCCCACCAATCCGGTAGGAACTATTGGTATCCGGGAAGGCTATGTGGCAGCGGCTGCGGATCGTTTCCTGATCAAGATCACCGGAAAAGGATGTCACGGTGCACATCCCCGGATACCGGTATTGATCCGATCCCTGCGGCTGCAGCAATGGTACAGGCGTTTCAGACAGTTGTGACAAGAAACAGTGATGCTTTTCATCCGACACTGATCAGTGTGACAAGGATAGAAGCAGGGAATACATGGAATGTGGTACCGGAAACAGCAGAATTAGAGGGGACGGTACGGACGATGAACAGGGAAGACCGGGTGCTCTTCGAAAGGAGACTTCGTGAGATCACGGAAATGACGGCGAAGGCTTATGGGGCATCAGCGGAATTTCAGTGGTATCCGGGTTCCCCGGCAGTCGTAAATGACCCGGCAATGGCGGGGGCTGCAGAAGAAACAGCAAAAAAACAGGGCCTTCTGACTGTGCCGGAAGAAAGCTCCATGGGTGGTGATGACTTCTCCTTCTATGAAGAGAAGCGGCCGGGGTGTTATATTAAGATCGGTACCGGTGTAGGAGCGGCCATCCATCAGCCGGGATTTAAGGTGGATCCGGAGATCCTCCTTCCGGCTGCAGAATATCTGATGGCGCTTTTTATGGAAAATAAGTAGGCTTTGAAGCTTTATTGTCAGCTCATCTGGTCAAGCAACTCGATCTTGGTATCGTAGAGCTTTCTGGAAAGATCCACATAGACCTGATGAGGATTGACGAAACGCTTCGTCTCATCCCAAAGGGTATCCTGTTCCTTCATGCAATAGGAACGGATATCCATAACCCTGGGTGATTCGTAGCAGCATTTACCATCTTTGAATACAGGAATGAGCAGTTCTCTTAAAGTAAAGCTTCCGGCAGGGAGCTTTGTTTTTTTCCAGGGTTCGGAAGGATCGAAGAGAAGGAGCGGCTTATCCTCACGGAAGCTCTCATCAACAAGACAGATCAGATCTGCCTTGATCTTGCCGGTTTCCTTTTCGTAAACACGGTAAATCTTCTTATTGCCGGGGTTGGTTACTTTTTCACTGTTTTCAGAAAGCTTGATCTTGGGGATAAAACTGCCATCCTCGCCCATAACGGCAGCCAGCTTGTAAACACCGCCGAATGCCGGGTTATCCTTGGCGGTGATCAGATTGGTTCCAACACCCCAGGAGGTAATAGCCGCACCCTGTGCCTTCAGGGATTCGATCAGATATTCATCAAGGTCATTGGAAGCAGAGATCACAGCATCAGGGAAGCCTGCTTCGTCCAGCATCCTGCGGGCTTTCTTTGAGAGATAGGCAAGGTCGCCGCTGTCCAGCCGGATTCCGTAGAAGGTAAGAGGAACACCGGCAGCTCTCATTTCCTGGAAGACACGGATAGCATTTGGAACACCGGATTTTAAGGTGTCGTAGGTATCCACTAACAGGATGCAGGCAGTCGGATACAGATCCGCATAGGTTTTAAAAGCGGTATATTCATCAGGAAAGCTCATGATCCAGCTGTGGGCATGGGTACCTTTCACAGGAACATCAAAAAGCTGTCCACACAGAACGTTGGAGGTGCCGATACAGCCGCCGATCATGGCAGCTCTTGCACCATAAATACCGGCATCCGGACCCTGGGCACGGCGCAGGCCGAATTCCATAATGCCATCGCCCTTTGCGGCATAGCAGACCCTTGCTGCCTTGGTTGCGATCAGACTTTGATGATTGATGATATTCAGGATTGCAGTTTCTACAAGCTGGGCCTCCATGATGGGAGCGATCACCTTGACAAGAGGCTCTCTCGGGAAAATGACTGTTCCCTCCGGAATGGCATAAATATCACCCGAGAAACGGAAATCTGCCAGATAGTCGAGAAAATCCGCATCGAAAATACCAAGACCGGAAAGATAACGGATATCGTGGTCGGAAAAGTGAAGATCCTTGATGTATTTTACGAGCTGCTCCAGTCCGGCGGCAATGGCATAACCGCCGTCACAGGGGTTGTTGCGGTAAAAGGCATCAAAGATAACAGTTTCGTTGCGATCCTTGTGCTTGAAGTAGCCCTGCATCATGGTGAGCTCATAAAGATCAGTGAGCAGGGTCAGGTTTTGTCTGTCCATAAGCTTCTCCCTTCTGAGATATGGTTTAAAAGTAATCTGAAAAGTAGGGCTTCTCTACTGGAATCAGACGTTCCAGCCAGGTCAGCATATAATATTCTGTTTTGAGCTTTTCGTGGTCGTACAGATAGGTCGGTCTTTTGTATCCCATCATCATGGTAGTCAGGGTGTTGATGTTTAATTCTACGACATTGATGGACTGGTTATCCTCCACCTGCTCACAGCTGGTTTCCCCGTCATGCCAGGATACCATGTAGTCTCCTTCATTCCAGGGAGCCATTTCATCGTGGACCTTAAAATGGATCTTAAAGTCTTCCGGGGTTACCTGATAAGGAAAAGCTTTCAGAAAGTCCTTTACGTTGTTGATGCGTCCCATGATATAAGGGGCAATGGTTTCTGTGATTTCACTGTCCTCAAACAGATAAGCCATGGGTTCGCCGGAGAAATTGTTTCCCTTGACCTGGGTGATCATGGAAAAATGCGCACTGATATAATTCCAGAGTCCATAATTGGCTTCCAGGTTCAGATAGACCATTTCCTTAATATGGAAGATCTCGTTGGCAATATAGTAAGCAACATAGCCAAGAGGCTTATGCTCCCTGCTGTAGTAAACAGCAACGATCATATCATCATTGTCCCATCTCCAGTATTCTTCCCAGGAAAGGGTGTCACGGATCATACAGCCGTGCTGCTGAAAGGCAAAGTAGGAATGTACATTATGATAATCTTCAGAATCCAGACTGACACGTTCTACCATACCGGGAACCGGCCTTGCCTTGGGAAGCTGTACATCCTTTACATTGAAGGTGAGCTGGTCAGAGCAGATTTCCCAGCCCATTTTCCGGTAGAAGGGAATGGAGTAGGGACAGAGAAAGGAGAGTGGCATCTGTTGTTTGTTCATATAATCAAGCACCCGGCGCATGAGGGAGTGGATCAGGCCTCTTCCGGCATATTCCGGATAGGTTGCCACACCGGTGATACCGCCCATGTCCATAATGTTGTCATGGACATTGACCTGCATATGGTAGACAACGATCATGGAAGCCAGCCGGTCCTTATAGAACCAGCCGATGACATAGGCCTCCTCCAGGATGGGACGCTTGGCATATTTGATCTCATCCTGTGCCCAGCCGGTTTCAAACAGTTCCTTGGTTGTGACCTGGAAAGCGTACTGCAGCAGGGCATTGAACTGATCCAGATCTCCCTTGTCAAGCTCGCGCATTCGAAAGTCACCGTTTGTTTCCAGATAAATAGGGGTTTTGTTTTGATCCTGCATAATAACTATCCTTTTCTTGGCTTGCAACTTCAAACAGTTCCATTTTACAACAGGAAGAAGAAGCCGTCCATGGGATTTTTGGCTTTATGGCACAAAATGCGGTCTGCCTCTTGACAAATTCTGTTTTTATGGTGTAATTTGAAGAAGTACAGACCAAATGGCTATGACGAAGACAGTAGCTGATTTTTGAACGTAACAGAGAGCCGGGGCAGGTGTGATCCGGTATCAGTAGAAGGTCAGTGAACATCACTTCTGAGCTGCAGACTGAAATTGGACATTTACAGTAGTGAACAGTATTTTTCAAAAGTAGGTTTTGCCGGTATCCTCCGTTAAGGGAAAACATATGAAACCATGAGCAGAAAGCTCTGGCGTGTATGGTGTAACAGGTGGTTAACGTGGAAAGATCCCGTCCTTTTACAGGACGGCTTTTTTATGTCCAGGGAAATTACTTCATAATGTTCTGGTGACATAAAAAAGCCCTCTGGGCAGGATTCTTTCCTGTATTATAAACGAGGAAAGGAAAAGATCATGTATCAAAAAGTATCTACCGACTTGAATTTTGTCGACCGTGAAAAAGAAGTTGAAAAATTCTGGAAAGACAATGACATTTTCAAAAAGAGTATGGAAAACCGTAAGGAAGGACCGACGTATACCTTTTATGACGGTCCTCCGACTGCCAACGGAAAGCCCCATATCGGGCATGTGCTGACACGTGTTATCAAGGATATGATCCCCAGATACCGCACCATGAAGGGATATATGGTTCCCCGTAAGGCAGGCTGGGATACCCATGGCCTTCCGGTAGAGCTGGAGGTAGAGAAGCAGCTTGGTCTTGATGGCAAGGAGCAGATTGAAGAATACGGACTGGATCCCTTTATCCGGAAATGTAAGGAAAGTGTATGGAAATATAAGGGAATGTGGGAAGACTTTTCTGGAACCGTCGGCTTTTGGGCTGATATGGATGATCCCTATGTTACTTATCATGATGACTTTATTGAATCTGAATGGTGGGCATTGAAGCAGATCTGGGATAAGGGTCTTCTTTATAAGGGATTTAAGATCGTACCTTACTGCCCCAGATGTGGAACCCCTCTTTCCTCCCATGAGGTGGCACAGGGCTATAAAGCAGTTAAGGAACGTTCTGCAGTAGTACGTTTCAAGGTAAAGGGCGAGGATGCTTATTTCCTGGCATGGACAACAACTCCGTGGACACTGCCCTCCAACGTGGCACTCTGCGTAAATCCGGATGAGACTTACTGCAAGGTAAAGGCAGCAGACGGCTATACCTATTATATGGCAGAGGCACTGCTTGACACTGTACTTGGCAGACTGGCAGAGGAAGGTAAGCCTGCTTATGAGGTACTTGAGACTTATAAAGGAAAGGATCTCGAATACAAGGAATACGAGCCGCTTTTTGCCTGTGCAGGAGAATGCGCAGAAAAGCAGCATAAGAAAGGTTTCTATGTAACCTGTGACAGCTATGTAACCATGACAGATGGTACCGGTATCGTTCATATCGCACCTGCTTTTGGTGAGGACGATGCACAGGTAGGACGTAAATATGATCTTCCTTTTGTACAGTTTGTAGACGGCAAGGGTGATCTGACAGCAGAGACTCCTTATGCAGGACTGTTTGTAAAGGATGCGGATCCCAAGGTACTCGCAGACCTTGATAAGGAAGGCAAGCTCTTCGATGCACCGAAGTTTGAACATGATTATCCGTTCTGCTGGAGATGTGATACTCCGCTGATCTATTATGCAAGAGAATCCTGGTTCATCAAGATGACAGCTGTCCGTGATGATCTGGTGCGCAATAACAAGACTGTAAACTGGATTCCGGAATCTATCGGAGAAGGACGTTTTGGCAACTGGCTTGAAAATATCCAGGACTGGGGCGTATCCCGTAACCGTTACTGGGGAACTCCTTTAAATATCTGGGAATGCGAAGGCTGTGGACATCAGGAATCCATTGGTTCCAGGGAAGAGCTGTTTAAGCTTTCCGGTAATCCTGCAGCGAAGACGGTAGAGCTTCACAGACCTTACATTGATGAGATCACCTGCACCTGTCCTGAATGCGGTAAGACCATGAAGCGTGTACCGGAAGTAATTGACTGCTGGTTTGATTCAGGAGCAATGCCCTTTGCACAGCATCATTATCCATTTGAAAATAAGGATCTGTTTGAAGCACAGTTCCCGGCACAGTTTATTTCAGAAGCAGTAGACCAGACCCGTGGATGGTTTTATTCCCTGATGGCAGAATCCACGCTGCTGTTCAATAGGGCTCCGTATGAAAATGTTATCGTTCTCGGACATGTACAGGACGAAAACGGGCAGAAGATGAGTAAGAGTAAGGGAAATGCAGTAGATCCTTTTGATGCCCTGAAGACCTACGGTGCTGATGCGATCCGCTGGTATTTCTATATCAACTCCGCACCATGGCTTCCGAACCGTTTCCACGGCAAGGCTGTTATGGAAGGACAGCGTAAATTCCTCGGAACCCTCTGGAATACCTACGCATTCTTTATCCTGTATGCAAATATTGATAACTTTGATGCTACGAAATATACACTGGAGTATGATAAGCTCCCTGTTATGGACAAGTGGCTGCTGTCCAAGTTAAATACAGCGATCAAGGAGGTAGATGATCATCTGGATCATTACAGGATCCCTGAGGCTGCCAGAGTACTGGATAACTTTGTGGATGAGATGAGTAACTGGTATGTGCGCCGCTGCAGAGACCGTTTCTGGGCAAAGGGCATGGAACAGGATAAGATCAATGCCTACATGACACTGTATACAGCACTTGTTGAGATCTGTAAGTGTGCAGCACCCATGATCCCGTTCATGACAGAAGAAATCTATCAGAACATGGTATGCAGCATTGATAAGAACGCACCGGAAAGTATCCATCTGTGTGATTTCCCTGTGGCAGATGAGGCCATGATCGACAAGAAGCTGGAAGATAATATGGAAGAGGCTCTTGATATCGTAGTAATGGGCCGTGCCGCAAGAAATGCGGGAGCCATCAAGAACCGTCAGCCGATCGGAACCATGTATGTAAAGGCAGCCCATGAGCTGAATGATTATTTCAAGGCGATCATCGAGGATGAGCTGAATGTCAAGGAAGTAGTTTTCAAGGAAGATGTCAGTGACCTGACAAGCTACAGCTTTAAGCCTCAGCTCCGTACAGTAGGCCCTAAGTATGGCAAACAGCTTGGCAGCATCAAAAAGTATCTGGAAGAGATCGATGGAACGGAAGCCATGAAGCAGTTAAAGAGCGAGGGTGCTCTGAAGTTTACGGTAGACGGTACAGAGATTTCCCTGGCAGAAGAGGATCTGCTCATTGATGTGGCACAGAAGGAAGGCTTTGTAACCGAGGCTGACAATTATGTAACGGTTGTCCTTGATACCAACCTGACACCGGAGCTGATCGAAGAGGGATTTGTATACGAGCTGATCAGCAAGATCCAGACCATGCGTAAGGAATCCGGATTTGAAGTTATGGATCATATTCTGGTATCCTTAAATGGCAATGATAGGCTTTCTGAGATCGCAGCCAAGAATAAGGATGCGATCTGCGGCAAGGTACTGGCTGAGGATATTGTATCCGGCAGGGAACTTTCTGTTTCCAAAGAGTGGAATGTCAATGGTGAAAAGGTAACCATCAGCATTGAAAAGCAGTAAATAAAAATGAAAAATGCTTCTTCTATGGAAAATCATCTATGGAAGGAGCATTTTTACATATATTTTACGGAACGGAAGAGCCAGAAACATGGGGTTTCCCTTGTGATTTGCATATGATTGTAGTATAATACAGATTGTGTATGTAAAAAGGTGGAAAAGTGATTTTAGGTGGAGGAGAAGAAAATGGCAAAAAAGACGGTACCGGTATCAGTTACTTTTGATAAGGACCTGTTTAAGAGAAGTGTCCTGTACAATATCAAGACACTGTACAGAAAGACACTGGAAGAGGCAACACCCCAGCAGGTATTTCAGGCAGTGGCCTATGCGATCAAGGATGCGGTAGTAGATAACTGGATGAGAACCCAGGAGGAATACGAGAAGCAGGATCCAAAGACAGTGTATTACCTTTCAATGGAATTTCTGATGGGTCGTGCCCTTGGAAATAATATCATCAATCTTCAGGCACAGAAGGAAGTAAAAGAAGCTCTTGATGAACTGGGACTGGATCTGAATGTGATCGAAGATCAGGAGCCTGATGCAGCTCTTGGAAACGGTGGACTTGGCCGTCTGGCAGCCTGCTTTCTTGATTCACTTGCAACACTTGGTTATGCAGCATATGGCTGTGGTATCAGATATCGTTATGGTATGTTCAAACAGGAGATCCGTGATGGCTATCAGGTAGAGGTTCCGGATAACTGGCTTGTTGATGGCAACCCTTTTGAACTGAGAAGACCGGAATATGCCAAGATTGTCAAGTTTGGCGGTTATGTAAATGTCCACATTGATGAGAATGGAAGAAGTAATTTTGTACAGGAAGGCTATCAGAGCGTAAAGGCGATTCCTTATGATCTTCCAATCGTTGGCTATGGTAATGGCATTGTAAATACCCTTCGTATCTGGGATGCTGAAGCAGTGGAGTGCTTCCAGCTGGATTCCTTTGACAAGGGTGATTATCAGAAGGCTGTTGAGCAGGAGAATCTGGCAAGAAACATTGTTGAGGTTCTTTATCCCAACGACAACCACTATGCTGGTAAGGAGCTTCGTCTGAAACAGCAGTATTTCTTTATTTCTGCATCTGTGCAGGAAGCAGTTTCCAAATATATGCGTAAGCACGACGATATCCGTAAGTTCTATGAAAAGGTTACCTTCCAGTTAAATGATACCCATCCTACGGTAGCGGTGGCAGAGCTGATGAGAATCCTGATGGATGAGTATTATCTGACGTGGGATGAGGCATGGGAAGTAACGACTAAGACCTGTGCTTATACCAACCATACGATCATGTCAGAAGCACTTGAGAAATGGCCCATCGAGCTGTTCTCAAGACTCCTTCCCAGAGTATATCAGATCATTGAGGAGATCAACCGCAGATTTATCCTGAAGATCCAGGAGATGTATCCCGGTAATCAGGAAAAGATCCGCAAGATGGCAATCATCTATGACGGACAGGTAAAGATGGCACATCTTGCAATTGCAGCAGGCTACTCTGTTAACGGTGTGGCAAGACTGCACACAGAGATCCTGAAGCATCAGGAGTTGAAGGATTTCTACGAAATGATGCCTGAGAAGTTTAATAACAAGACAAACGGTATTACACAGAGACGTTTCCTTCTTCATGCAAATCCGCTGCTTGCGGACTGGGTTACTGCCCATGTGGGAGATGACTGGATCACAGACCTTCCGAAGATCAACAAGCTGAAGGTTTTTGCTGACGATGAAAAGTCGCAGCAGGAATTTATGAATATCAAATATCAGAACAAGGTACGTCTTGCGAAGTACATTCTGGAACACAATGGTATCGAGGTTGATCCCCGCTCCATCTTTGATGTACAGGTAAAGAGACTGCATGAGTATAAGCGTCAGCTTCTGAATATCCTGCACGTTATGTATCTTTATAACCAGTTAAAGGATAATCCGGATATGGACTTCTATCCGAGAACCTTTATCTTTGGTGCGAAGGCAGCAGCAGGCTATTACAATGCCAAGATGACTATTAAGCTGATCAACTCTGTTGCAGATGTGGTTAACAATGATCCTGCGATCAACGGTAAGATCAAGGTAGTCTTCATTGAAAACTACAGAGTATCCAATGCGGAGATCATCTTTGCAGCAGCAGATGTATCCGAGCAGATCTCTACGGCAAGCAAGGAGGCATCCGGTACCGGTAATATGAAGTTTATGCTGAACGGAGCACTGACACTGGGAACCATGGATGGCGCCAATGTGGAGATCGTAGAAGAGGTTGGAAAGGAAAATGCCTTTATCTTCGGACTTTCTTCTGATGAAGTTATCAATTATGAAAACAATGGTGGTTATGATCCTACAGAGATCTTTAACAATGACCCTGACATCAGAAGGGTACTGATGCAGCTGATCAATGGAACCTATGCACCTGGGGATCCAGACAGATTCAGAACGCTGTATAACTCCCTGCTGAATACCTTAAGCACAGCCAAGGCAGATACTTACTTTATTCTGAAGGATTTCCGTTCTTATGCAGAAGCACAGAAGAAGGTAGAAGCAGCTTACAGAGATGAAAAGGGTTGGGCAAGAAGTGCCATCCTCAATGTAGCATGCAGTGGAAAGTTTACTTCCGACAGAACCATTCAGGAATATGTAGATGATATCTGGCATCTGGACAAGGTAGTACTTCCTAAGAAATGATCAGGACAGATAAAAAAGACATGAGCCCGGCAGAACGTACCTGCCGGGCTTGCTTGTTATGCAGAAGAGCCCATAGAGTCTGGGATCCCACATAATGAGAATTTTCAAATATATATAACGCAAAATATACAAAATGTAAATATATTTTTAACATTACTATATTATATAATGCACAAAATGTCGAAGATTGTCAAGGATATATTGTGTAAATTTTCTAAAAAGATTATTTTTTTGAATAAATATGATGGAAATTCCTATGAACTGGACAAAACAGGCACCTTAAGAAGGAAGATCAGAAGAATTTCCGGATTCCAGCTCCCGGATCCTGGCCTGCAGTGCAGCAATGGCGGAATCCTTTTCAGCGATGGTGGAATCCTTTTCAGCAATGGAAGCATTCATTTCAGCAATGATAGTGGCATTTTCAGCAATAGCAGCCTTCTGTAAGTCCACTTCCTTCTGCAGTTCGTCGATCATATATCTGACAGTATTCCTGTCCATTTCCCGTAATTCCTCAGAAAAGAAACCCATAACATTCTCCACATTCCGACACATCTGGTATAGTGTCTCGTACATCGGTTTAAACTGTGGGAAGTCTGTGATAAGCTTGATAATCTCTTCCGGGTCATCCGTAGAGAAAAAAGTCATCCATGCTTCCAACAGTGTAGTTACCTTTTTATTGTGCATTTTTGAACGAAAAATGTCAAGGCTAATAAAAATATAGTCCTGTAAAAGATCCATGGAAAGTCCGGTGTCAAAAATAGTCTTGGAACGGTGGATCCAGTGGTCAGGGCACTGTTTTAATTCGGCCGGGCTGTTTTCATACAGAACGATAAGGTAGACCTTGCTGATGCAGCGGTAGGAGAAGGTGTCCTTGCCGGTAACCGGATCTATGGAGCGCTGCCTTGCCCGTTTATACTGACGTAGGAGCATGTCTGAGGAATAGCAGGCACACCTTGCCCCGGGGAAAGCATAACCGATCTTCTGGACTTCAATGTTGGCAAGGGTGCCATCCTCCAGTTCAACGATAATGTCTGTGATCAGCAGGGAGTTTTCGTCAGAAAGCCTGGTGGAATCATTGGGAAGTACCTCTTTGATCCTGACCTTACGGTTTAGCAGGGTGGTCAGGAAGGATTCCAGCCTGGCAGGGTCATATTCAGGGTTCATAACCTCTTTGAAGAAGGAGTCATACAGAACCTTGATGCCTTTGGCACCGGAGCAGAAATCGAGGAATTCTTTCTGCTGCAGGGAAGTCCAGCTTTCAAAAAGCTGCTGTAGCTTTGGGTTAGAATAGATCCTGGCAAGGATTTCCTCCCGGCTTTGGATCATAGGAAAATGAGATTTTAGTAGATTAGTGGCCATAGATAGACCTCCTTTGAATAAAGATAGAATAGATGTGAGTGTTTTGATTGCGGCATCTGACAGGATGTTCCGCAGTAAAAGACTGACATACCATCTAAAAATGAAAAAGTGAATAGTTACATCATGCAGACCAGTTTAGAAAACATCCGGCGAAATGCCAAAAGATAAAAATAAAAGAATCAACATGATCTTCCTGAATTCCCGGAAACGGGTAGGAATGAAACGAGTGTAACACAGATATACAGACAATGCAAGAAAAATCTGTTCCACTGACATTCCCTATGGGAATCTGTCAGAAAATATGATAAAATGAAAGAAAAACGGGAGGGATTTTATGCTGAAGGATGTACAGTTTCCGGAGAGACCGGAGGAAGAAGAACTTAAGATAAGGCTGAAGGCAGCCAGAGAGAAGCTGCAGGCACAGCAGCTCCGGCTAAAAGAACATAAGACACCCGTACTTGTTCTGGTGGAAGGCTGGGGAACGGCAGGAAAGGGCAGTCTGATCGGAGAACTGATCACAAACATTGATCCCCGTTTCTTCAAGGTAGCATCCATGACAGTTCCTACAGAGGAAGAAAAAAGAAAACCGTTTTTGTGCCGGTACTTTGAGAAGATACCGGAGGCTGGTAAATTTGCATTTCTGGATTCAGGCTGGATGGACGAGATTACAGAAGGCGTTCTGAACGGAGAGCTGAATGAAAAACAGTACCAGATGAAAATTGACAGTATCAGACGTTTTGAACGTCAGCTGACAGACAATGGTTATCTGGTTATGAAATTTTTCTGCCATATCAGCAAAAAGGAGCAGAAGAAACGCATAGAAGAGCTTTGCTCTGATATAGATACCAGCTGGAGGATCAGTGATAAAGATAAATGGCAGAACAAACATTATGAGAAATGTCTTTCTGTATTTGACCGCTATATGGAGGATACCAATTCGCCCTCAGACCCCTGGTATCTTCTGGACTGTAAATCAAAGAGGTGGGCAGAGCTGCAGGCACTTGAAACGCTGACACAGGGAATTGAAATTGCCATGCAGAATGCAAGGCTGGCAGTGCCGCTCCTGCAGAATACCTTTCCACTGAAGAAGCTGCCAAAGCTTTCAGAAATTCCTTTGAATAAGGAACTGACGGATGAAAAATATAAAGAAGAGCTGGATCGCCTGCAGGCACAGCTCAAGGAGCTTCATAACAGACTGTACCGTAAAAAGGTACCTGTAGTTATCGTATATGAGGGCTGGGATGCAGCCGGAAAAGGTGGTAATATTAAACGGATCACACAGGCACTGGATCCAAGAGGCTTTGAAGTACATCCTATTGCCAGTCCGGAGCCGCATGAAAAGGCCAGACATTATCTCTGGAGGTTCTGGACAAGGCTTCCAAAGACAGGACATATTGCCATATTTGACAGAAGCTGGTATGGAAGAGTGATGGTGGAGAGACTGGAAGGCTTCTGCAGCGAAAACGACTGGAAACGTGCCTATAATGAAATGAACGAGTTTGAAAAGGAGCTGCACGATTTTGGAACGGTTATCATTAAATTCTGGGTACAGATAGACAAGGATACCCAGCTTGCACGCTTTGAAGAGAGGCAGAATACACCGGGCAAGCAGTGGAAGATCACAGAGGAAGACTGGAGGAACCGTGAAAAATGGGATGCTTATGAGGTGGCAGTAAATGAGATGCTGCAAAAAACCAGCACTACCTATGCACCCTGGCATATTCTGGAGTCTGTGGACAAGAAGTATGCCAGGATCAAAGCACTTAAGATTGTTATTGAAGAATTGGAAAAAGTATTGAAATAAAGGAGCTTTCCTAATGAACGGTGGAACACAGAAAAAGGCTATTATCATCGGAGCCAGCGAGGAAGCACTGCATACCATAGAAAAGGCTCATGAAAATGGACTTTTTGTGACAGCACTGGACGGAAATCCGGCTGCCAGTGGATTAGCGGCGGCAGATAAGGCACTGGTTGTGGATATTTCAGACGAAAGGGCGACTATAGAAGCGGTAAGAAAAGAAGATCCGGACTTTGTACTGACGGTGCCGATCGGCAGATATCTGACTACTATTGGAATGGTAAATGATACGCTGCAGCTCCCTGGGATCAGCAGGGAAATGGCAGAGAAATGTACAGACAAATGGCTGTTTCATGAAACACTGGTGCAAAAAGGCCTGAGAAACTGCCATTGCTACCCTGCCAGCAAGATTAAAGAGAAGCGGGATACGGGAAGTGTGGCTTTCAGAGAGGAAATACCGGAAGATAAGTTGACATTCCCTGCTATTTTAAAGCCAAGATTTGGTTCCGGCAGCCGTGGGATACATATGCTTTTTTCAAAGGAAGATCTGGAGAGAGGACTTTCTGAAATTGGAGAAGAAGATTACATTCTGGAAGAATGTATAGCAGGGGAAGAGTATGGCATTGATGGTGCTGTGATCGGAGGAAAGTTCCATCTGATCCTGCTCCGAAAAAAGAAAAATACTCCGTTTCCTGCAAGACAGGCAGTTGCTTATTTTTCCATTCTGCCGGAGGATCCCTTTTACGGACAGGCAAGGGAATATATGGAAGCAGTGATTGAAGCCATGGAGCTTGATGAATGCCTTCTGCATGCCGATCTGATACAGGGAGAAAACGGACCCTTTGTCATCGAGCTTTCGGCACGGCCATCAGGACATAATCTTCACAATCTGTTCACCCCTCTCTGTACGGGGATCGATGAAGCAGAGGAATATATCCGGTATCGTATGGGAAGATCCTATTCCTTTGCCCCAAAAGAGACAAAGGCCATGATGATCCATTATTTTGATATGGAAGGAAAAGTGGACCGGATTCCTGACAGAACAGAAATGGAACAGATCCTGCAGCAGGAAGATGCGGATATTCTGCTGAAGGAATATGTCTGCCATATCCATAAGGGAGATGTGCTGCAGCCGGTATCTGATGGCCATTCTGTCATGGGACGTGGTTATTTTATCCTGGAAAACAGGGGTGGAGCTGTAAAGGAAAATATATGGAAAGAGACAGAAGGGGGAATGCAGGAGGAGAAATTCCTACGGGCTGCGGAAATTGTGAAAAGCGCATTCTTCTAAGGCTCTTGCGATACGGCAGGAGCCCTTGCCGTCGATAAGTCTGTGCATGCTTTGCTGTGCAGACTTTCTTTTTGCCATATTGCCGGACATATCTGTTACAAAATGACAGACAGCAGAAAGAACACCCGGAAGTCCGTATGCATTGCCTGTGCCTTTTGAATCCGGAGAAGGCACAATAGAACAGGATTCTGTGTCCATACGGAGATCCCCTGCATAGGGAACTGCTCCAACGTTTGCAAAGGCGAGGGAAGAGGGAAGCTGATTATCGGCAAAGGAGTAGCTGACAGCAGGTATGCCAACGGCACACAGCTCATAAAGTGTTGTTCCGGCAGCGGAAATGGCCAGATCACAGGAAGCCATCAGCGCAGCCATATCGGTAACATTTTCGTGAAGTTTCAGGAAGGGAAGCTCTTCTGCGAGTTCCTTTAGAAGCCTTTTATCCTCGTTCAGGCTGCCGATCAGAACATGAAGGTGGAAATCCGGCTCTGCTATCAGGGCAGAAAGTCTTTCCTGAAAACAGGAGAGCAGATTCAGGCAGAAGTGATAAGGATCACTGCCGCCGGTGGTGATCAGAATATCCTTTACCGAAGGCCGGACAGCTGGAACCTCCATCTGGAACTGTCTGCGCAGTGGTGTATAGGAAGCACCAAGCAGCGTCTGACCAGCTCTTTTGTAGGCAGCCTGATAGGAAGGAAGCATATCTTCCGGGATGATATCATAATTAATGACCAGATCTACAGGATAATCAAAGAGCTGCAGATCATCCAGGTAAGCTACGGGGCAGATGCCGGAAACAGCCTGAAGATAAGGCTCTGTTACAAAATAGGAATCGACAAAAAGTAAAGAAGGAGCCTCGGAAAGAAGGGAAAGAAGCTCCGGCAGTTCCTTTTCCATGTCATTGTACACAGCAGAAGAAAGGATCCTTACAGGAAAAGTGCCTGCAGGATCAAACTGCTTTAAAAGAGAAGCGCTGTCCTCATCGGAAGCCAGAAAACAGACAGGCAGAGAGAGAACCTGACATGCCTGTGCTATGGACAGACACCGCATCAGATGTCCGGTAGCAATCTGTGAATTTCCATCTGTTCGAAAATAGATCAGTCGATGAGATCCCATGCAAGAGGGGTTCCTTTCTTTAAAAAGTGCTTTGCTTTTCTGCCAAGGACTTCTTCATAGTACATCGTGTGAAGTCCGCAGCCCGGCCGGATCGAGCGGATATTTTCACTGGTCAGTGCTTCGCCTGCGGCAATATCCTTTACCACGAAGAGGGAACGGGATCCGCCATGCTCCAGCTTCTGGGTATCGGTAAGGACATATTCACTGCTTCCAAGAGCCTTTTCCAGAATACGGATCTCATCCACCATCTGTTTGAACTCGGCAGGCTCCATGGAAAAAGCACTGTCGGGACCGCCGTCACTTCTCTTTAAGGTCAGATGCTTTTCGACCATTTTGGCACCAAGGGGAACCGCTCCGGCAGAAACGATAGTGCCCATAGTGTGATCGGAAATGCCGGTCAGACAGTCATAGGTTTTCTGCAGGGTAGGAATTACCCGCAGATTTACTGCTTCATAGGGAGTCGGATAGGAGGAAACGCATTTTAGCAGGATCACATCCTCATTTCCTTCTTCCCTGCAGACAGAAAGTGCCCGCTCAATATCCTCCGGATAAGCAATGCCGGTAGCAAATATAATGGGCTTTTTCAACCGGGCGATCTTACGGATCATGGGAATGTCATTGATCTCGTAGGAAGCGATCTTATAGGCAGGAACGTGCATTTCTTCCAGAAAATCCACGGATGTCAGATCAAAGGGAGAAGAAAAGCATTCCATACCGAGGCGGTTTGCTTCCTCCATCAGCTTTGGCTGCCATTCCCAGGGGGTGTAGGCCTGCTGATAGAGTTTGTAAAGTGTCGTGCCGTCCCAGATGGTTCCTTCCTTGATCTGGAAGCAGTCATCATCACAGTCAAGAGTGATGGTATCTGCTGTATAGGTCTGCAGCTTGACCGCATCTGCACCGGCTTCCTTGGCGGCATGGACGATCTCAAGCGCCCGGTTATAATCCTGGTTGTGGTTGGCGGAAAGCTCGGCTACGATAAAAACCGGGGCATCTTCTCCAACCCTTCGTGTTCCAATCTGAAAGCTTTTATTCATAAAAAATCCTTTCCGGAATGATCTTTGTCAGCTGTAATAAAGTAAGTATTACCAGTGGTATTTCTGGAGATATTCATCATTTCCCCATGGCTCCCTTGCGGTAAAAATTTTCCCGTCTGTTTTTTCGATATAGACAGCCGGAAAATAGTGGATGAACAGTGGGGTCAGACAGATCGTATAGCCGCCGGCAGTATCATAAATGATCCGATCGCCCGGAAGAAGCGCCGGTGCATCTGTCAGCTCAAATAAACGGTCATATTCCATACAGGTAGAGCCGCAGACCCACTGCACAGGAAGCGCTTCCCGGCGGATCCGCTGCTTATATACGATATGGTGAGGATATACGTGCCGTGTTACCTGTGGATTTAAGTTTACCCGGCTGCCGTCCGTCACAAGATACGTGATGCCGCGGATCTGCTTCACATCCAGTATTTCTGTCTCAAAGGTGGTAGCACGGGAGATCAGGGATACACCGGGCTCCACGATCAGGGTTGTTTTTTCTCTGTCAAAGCAGGAAGAAAGCACCCGGCAGATTTCCTGCATGTACTGGGGATATCCGGGTCTGTCATCCCTTCCGCCAAAGTAGCCGCCGCCCATATCCACATAGGAAAGGGAAAGAGAAAACTCCTTTGCCAGTCTGCAGGCCATGGCAGCAAGCGCACCATATACCTCTACAGATCTTGATTTCGTGGAAGAATGAAGATGAAGCCCTGCGATCGTGACATTGGGGAGAACGTCAAGCCTTTTGATGGCATCAGCGAGAACTCCGTTTTCGTAGCAGTAGCCAAAGCGGCCGCCGTCTTCCTCTGCCAGCTCCTCCTGAGGACACATGACAGCAATGTCACAATTTACACGGAGGCCTACAGAAAACTGCCTGTCCGGATAAAGGGAAGAGATCTCTTTGATCCAGTCGAGCTCGTAGGTTGAGTCCATGTTGACAAGACCGCCGGCAAGCAGTACGGCTTCCCATGTCTTTTTATCCTTGATAGGACCATTGTAGATCATATGCTTTCCGGGAAAACCAAGACGTCTTACCAGATCATATTCCATTTCGGAAACAACTTCTGCATAGAAGCCCTTTTCCTTCAGATAATGCAAAAGCCAGGGAAGGGCATTGGTTTTTACGGAATAACTCATAATGGTATTACTGCCCCAGCTTTCGGAAAGGGCAGTCTGTAACAGATCAATATCATAAAGCAGATCGGCTTCTTTGATCCGATAAAAGGGGGTCTGCATATCAGTCAGTGTCATTTGAAAAAAGTCTCCTGTATTTGATTTCAGCGATCTCCCAGTCCTCCGGGGTGTCGATATCCTGTACTTCCATTTCGGAGAGGATAAGGGGGATCAGGTTTTCCACATCTGTGGTGCCGGCCTCCATAAAGGGCTTTGTCCGGCAGGCATAAAACTGACCGCAGTCATGATAAACCTTTGGAAGGTCCTGGCTTCTGGCTGTGGCATATTCCGGAAACTGCCGGACAAGGCAGCCGTTTTCTGCGATCAGAAGCCCCCGCTGGGGCGGATAGGAAAAGGGCACCACCGGCATGCAGGAATCCGCTTCGCTTAAGAGATCCATGGCAGATTTCAGCCGCCTTCCGGTAAGGAAGGGAGCTGTCGGATAAATGCAGCAGAAGCGGTCAAAGAAAAGACCGTTTTTTTCGTATTCTTTAAGCACCTCCATGATCACCTCATCAGTGGAAGCATAGTCACCGGACATTTCAGCAGAGCGGAAAAAGGGAACAGAAGCCCCCGCCTTCATGGCGATCCCGGCGATCTCCGGATCATCGGTAGAAACCATGACTTCATCAAAAGCCTCTGATGAGAGAGCTGCTTCGATAGAATAGCAGAGGATCGGTCTGCCGCAGAACTCTTTGATGTTTTTCCTTGGTATTCGTTTACTGCCGCCTCTTGCGGTGATAATTGCCAGTGATTTTCCCTGCATATGGATACGATCCTTCCTGAAAAGTGTATATATGCTGATTATACACCATATTCCGTTGCATTCAAACAAAAATCTATGGTATCATGAAACGTGGATCAGGAGGGAATAAAACATGAGATCACATCAGCGGATTTATGTCTGTCATACATTTTATCATGCCTATATCGCCTGCCTGAAGGAGCTGGACAGACCTGCAGAAGAGAGAGGGGAAGCAACCCTTCTTTTAAGCAGTATGTCCAATGACTTTGGTACGCTGCAGGAGAGGGCAGCAGAAAGCGGTCTGTTTGAACTGGTTCTTCCCTTTGATGAAAAGGAGGAGAGCTTTTTTAAAGAGCTTGCGCCGCTGCACAGGGACAGAGGAAATCTTATTCTAAACATGCTGCAGAGGATCCGCTTTACCAGAAAATTCGGAAAGCTGCTGGAGCCTTACATCCCGGTGGATTTCAAGGCTTATCAGGAGATTTATGTATTCTGTGATTCTGATCCCATAGGTTATTATCTGAGTACGCACAGAATTCCCTATCATGCCCTGGAGGATGGACTTGACTGCATCCGGTACTATGATACGGCACGGTATGATAACCGGGGACATTTTGAACTGAAGGCATGGATGGCAGCCCATAATCTGATCTTTATCCAGAACGGATATTCCAAATACTGCATCGATATGGAGGTCAATGATATTTCCGTGCTCCCTTATCCCTGCAAAAAGTATATCGAGAAGAACCGGAAGGAACTGACAGAGCATCTGACCGGGGAGCAGAAAAAAATCCTGACTTCGATCTTTATTGAAAACCGGGAAGCCCTCGTGAAGGATCTTTCTGCTGAAGGAAGGAAGCGGAAAAAGGTACTGGTGCTGACAGAGCCGCTCTGTGATCTTACTACCAGAGAGCAGATTTTTACGGATATTGTCAATACTTATAAATGGTTCGGAGAGGAAGAAGGCTGTGTGATCATGAAGCCGCATCCAAGGGATGTGCTTGATTATGCAAAGCTGTTTCCTGAAAATATCGTACTGGATGGAAAATTCCCAATGGAGATCCTGAACTTTGTGGACGGCCTTTACTTCGACAGGGTGGTTACGGTATTTACCGTGCCGGATGCAATCCTGTTTGCCGGGGAAAAGATCTTTCTTGGAGAGGATTTTATGGACAAATATGAGGCACCGGAGATCCACCGGCAGAACGAGCAGATCTGACAGTTTGCCTTACAGATACAGATATGGTACAATCGACATAAGAATGCGGAAATGGGCAGTGCAGATGGCACGCTCTGACAGAGGAGCAGTATGAAAAAGATTTTTCGGAAACTGATGGTATTACTGGATAAGAAGCAGAAGCACAAAATGGTGCTTCTTGTTTTTCTGATGCTGATCGGGGCAGTGCTGGAGACCCTGGGTGTTTCCATGATCCTGCCGGTCATGAGTGTTGTCATGGAAGAAAATGCCGTGCAGAAGCATGCCTATCTGCAGGTAATCTGTGATCTTTTCCATATTGCCTATGATGATACAAGGACGCTGATGATCCTTGTCATGGTGGGACTTATTGTTATTTTTGCGGTCAAGAATGTTTTTCTGTTCTTCCAGCAGAAGGTACAGCTCAAGTTTGTCTACACCAATCAGTTTGCAACCTCAAGACGTATGATGATCAATTTCATGGAGCGTCCTTACGAATATTATCTGAATGCTGACACATCTGTCATTCAGAGAAGCATTACTTCTGACGTCAATAATATGTACGGACTGATCCTTTCCCTGCTGCAGCTTGTCAGTGAGGGGATCGTGTTTGTCTGCCTGATCGCAGTCAGTCTCGTTTCTGATGTGATGATGAGTATTACGGTGGCGCTGCTTCTTGTTGTAGTCCTTGCCATTATCAAATGGGTATTGAAACCTATCATGCGTAAGGCGGGAGAAGAGAACCAGGACTACTACAGCGGACTGTATAAGTGGATCGACCAGTCCGTCATGGGAATCAAGGAGATCAAGATTGCCAATAAAGAGAATTATTTCATTAACGAATATGCGAAGTGCGGGGAGGGCTATGTCAATGCAGTACAGCGTTATAATCTGTACAATGCAACTCCAAGACTCCTGATCGAAACCGTAGCGCTGGCAGGCATGATCTTTTATATGATGATCCAGCTTCTTTCAGGTGTACAGGTTACCGCCATTCTGCCACAGCTTACGCTGCTCGCACTGGTGGCCATGCGTCTGATCCCCTGTGCCAATAGGATCAACAATCACCTCACCTCGATTTCCTATTTCGAACCGTTCTTTATGGGAGTTTCTGATAATCTGCAGGAAGAGATCCGGGATGAAAGTATTGATTATAACGCAGCCTCCTACCAGAAAAAGGTGGAGGTACAGAAGCTTGAGATCAGACATAATATCCAGCTGAAGGATATTGTGTATAAATATCCAAATACAGAGACACTGATCTTTGACAGGGCGAATATGGAGATCCCGATTGGAAAGAGTGTTGGTATCGTGGGAACCTCCGGTGCCGGCAAGACGACGATCGTGGATATCCTGCTTGGACTTCTGCAGATCCAGAACGGTGAGATCCTGGCAGATGGCGTGGAAGTGAGGAAGCATTACCAGTCCTTCCTGAAGGATATCGGTTATATTCCCCAGACTATTTTTATGATTGATTCTACGATCCGGAAGAATGTGGCCTTTGGTGTGGCAGATGAGGATATTGATGATGCCAAGGTGTGGCGTGCCCTGCAGGAAGCGCAGCTTGATGAGTTTGTAAGAGGGCTTCCGGATGGTCTTGATACCAGCATCGGTGAAAGGGGAATCCGTATTTCCGGAGGACAGCGCCAGAGAATCGGTATTGCAAGGGCTCTGTTCGAGGATCCGGAGGTACTGGTATTAGATGAGGCGACCTCCGCGCTTGACAATGAAACAGAAGCAGCGATCATGGAATCCATCAATATGCTTCATGGAAAGAAAACACTGATCATTATTGCCCACAGACTGCAGACCATTGAAAAATGCGATATGGTTTACAGGGTAGAAAAGGGACAGGTCACCATAGAGAGACGGTAGGAAAGGAAACGGCGTGGCAGAAAAGAAGCGGCTTGCAAACATTGAATATCTGCGTGTGATCGCTATGGCGATGGTGGTTGTCCTGCATTTTATGACAAAATCGGGAAGTCTGCCGGAAGCAGGAAATGAGGCAGCGGGTTATCTGACCGGCCAGAATATACTGGCACTGCTTCTGGAATCACTGTGCATCGTAGCGGTGGATGTTTATGTGCTGATCAGCGGCTATCTTGGGGCAGATAGAGAGCCAAGGCCTCAGAAAGCAGCTGCCTTTCTGCTTCGGATCTGGTTTTACAGCCTGCTGATCCCGCTGGTGCTTACTGTTTTTTCGGTACCGACAAAGGCAGGCGAACAGGGGATTTATGGACTGGTACAGTATTTTCTTCCCATTGAATCCGAGACTTACTGGTTTGCCACCTGTTATCTTTTTCTGCTTCTTCTGATGCCGCTCTGCAATCTGGCAGTGAAGCATATGGAAAAGAAGACCTTTGAGACGATCATGCTCTTCTTTTTTATCATCAGCAGTCTGATCAAGAGCATCTGTCCGGTACGGCTTCCGGCAGACCGTTTTGGCTATGATGCCCTGTGGTTTGTGTTTGTGTATCTGCTTGGTGTTTACCTTCGGAAATATGGCACGGCTGCATGGGAGAAAAGAGGCGGTCTGCTTTACAGGGGAAGTGTACTGCTGATCTTTTTTATGGAGTTTGTGCTTCAGCTGTTTTCCGCCAGAACAGGGGCGCTTACCTATTATGCGTCTGTTCCGTTTCATTATAATTTTGTATTTTGTCTGACAGGCGCAGTGGGCCTGTTTTACGTGTTTTTAAGGAAACCTGTGGCAGAAGGGAAAAAAGCGGATGTGATCCGTTTCCTTGGCAGGTACAGCTTTGGAGTATATCTTTTCCATGAACATCCGGATATCCGGGACAGATGGTATCCGCTGATCGACAGGGTGATGGATCCTTACGGGAAAAACAGCCTTATCCTGTGGCTTTTAAAGCTTATTGTCAGTGTACTTCTGATCTATGGAATTGGTATTTTCCTGGATTTTGCGAGAGATAAGATTTTTATATTTGCAGGAAGCTGCATAAGAAATATAAGGGAAAAGAAGGGAGCAGCCAGATGACAGACCGCAGTGAAAACATATACAGCCAGAGAAATAAAGCATTGGAAATTCTGTTTGCCGTGCTGCTTTTGCTCCTGCCTCTGCTTAAGATCAATCAGGGCGTGGATCTTACGGATACCCCGTACAGTCTTGGCAATTACCGCTTTTTTGAAGGAGCAGATGGTGTGTGGGTGCTGGCAACCTTCCTTTCCAACGTGACAGGTTATCTGTTTACCAGACTTCCCTTCGGGGGAACGATGATCGGCATGAAGCTTTATTCTTCCCTGCTGATCAGCTTCATGGCACTGTTTTCCTTCCGTTTCTTCAAGACGAAGATGCCCATGTGGGTCGCATTCCTCGGGGAAGTGGCGGCGATCGGCTTCTGCTGGTGTCCCTCTGTGATCCTGTATAATTATATGACGTATCTTTTCTTTCTGATCTGCGGCGTACTGCTGTTCCGTGGACTTGCAGGCAACAGGCCGATATGCCTGTTCCTTTCGGGGATCAGTCTTGGACTTAATGTATCTGTTCGGGTGCCCAATATCCTGGAAGCGGCACTGATCCTCTGTGTCTGGTATTACGGGGCGAGAAAGAAAAAGAGCTTTGAACAGATAGCAAAAGAAACCGGGTTCTGTATCGGCGGCTTTCTGGCTGCACAGGCAGTGATGTTCCTGATCATCAGCCTGCTGTATGGATTTGGCGCTTATGGAGAAATGATCGGCGGACTGTTTGGCATGTCAGTGAGTGCATCAGATTATACGTTTTCCGAAATGCTGCTGTCGATCCTGTCAGCCTATGGAAGAGGCATCCGCTGGATGGTTTACCCGGCACTCTGTATTTTGCCCGGGATCCCGTTCCTGATTCTGTGGAAGGATAAAGGACAGACACTCCGGAAGATCATTTACTGCGCCTGTATCGTGTTCCTGTTCTTTGTGCTGTATAAATGGGGGATGTTCAATTTCCGGTATTACCAGAAGGAATCCGGACTGCAGTGGGGTGTTGTATTCCTGCTGATTTCCCTTGGGGTGACGGTCTGGATGCTGTTTACCCGTATGATCGATGATGAATGGATGCTGATCAGCAGCATTGCACTTATGGTAATCCTGATCACACCGCTTGGAAGCAATAATTATGTATGGCCGGCATTAAATAATCTTTTCTTTGTGGCTCCGGTAACCTTCTGGATGGTATACCGGTTTGTAAGATGGGGAAGATCGGCTGTGGACAGCACGGGACGGGTTCCCTTTTTCCCGGCAAAGGCGATGCTGGCAGCTCTTGTACTGATGTTCTTTGTACAGAGCATCGGTCTGCTTTTTGGATATGTGTTCCTGGATGGAGAAGATGGTACCAGAAGGACGGCGAAGGTAGAGAACAGCCCGGTTCTTGCAGGTATGTATACCAGTCAGGCAAACGCAGAGAGCCTTGAAAGCTTATTTGCTTATCTGCAGTCCCATGAAGAACTGGATGGAAAGGAGCTGATTCTTTATGGGAATATTCCCGGGCTTTCCTATTATCTGGACAGACCCTGTGCCATCCGGACAAGCTGGCCGGATCTTGACACCAGCAGCTATGAGGATCTGAAGTCAGATCTGAATGCACTCAGCACGAAGATCGCTCTTACCGATATAGACAAGCCTACACCGCTGGTCATATTGGCTGCAGATGCACAGGAGGGAGATAAGCTTTCTGCTATCCGGGATTTTATGGAAGAATACAGCTATCAGCTTGCGTTTCAGAATGAACGCTTTCTGGTTTATTGGTAAAAAGATGACATACAGCAAACAAGGAGGAGAAGGATGATCCGGTTTAATGTGCCGCCCTATACAGGGAAGGAAATAGAAAATGTAAAAAAAGCAGTGGAAAGCATGCACATCTGCGGAGATGGCGAGTTTACCAAAAAGTGTAATACCTTTCTGGAGGAGACAACAGGCACGAAAAAGTGTCTTCTGACCACCTCCTGCACTCATGCACTGGAGATGGCAGCCCTGCTCTGCGATATCAAGGAAGGGGACGAGGTGATCATGCCGTCCTATACCTTTGTGTCTACCGCAGATGCCTTTGTTCTTCGCGGAGCGAAGATCGTATTTGTGGATATCCGTCCGGATACCATGAATATTGATGAGACTCTGATCGAGGATGCAATCACGGAAAAGACAAAGGTCATTGCACCGGTACATTATGCCGGAGTCGGCTGTGAAATGGATACCATTATGGACATCGCAGACAGACATCATCTGATGGTAGTGGAGGATGATGCACAGGGGATCATGAGTACCTATAAGGGAAAGCCCCTCGGAACCTTTGGTGAGTTTGGGGCACTGAGCTTCCATGAGACCAAGAATTACAGCATGGGAGAGGGTGGAGCCCTTCTGATCCGTGATGAAGCATACATTGAAAAGGCGGAGATCCTGCGGGAAAAGGGAACAGACAGAAGCAAGTTTTTCCGCGGTCAGGTAGATAAATACAGATGGCAGAGCTTTGGCTCCTCCTATCTGCCAAGCGATATGAACGCCGCTTATCTTTATACCCAGTTTGAAATGGCACAGGAGATCAATCAGGTGCGTCTTGACAGGTGGAACCAGTATTACCGTCTGCTGACTCCCCTTGCAGAGGCCGGAAGGATCGAGCTGCCCTTTGTACCGGAGCACTGTATCCACAATGGCCACATGTTTTATATTAAGACAAAGGATCTGGAAGAAAGGTCAGCCCTTATTGACTTTATGAAGAAAAATGATGTGCTTACTGTATTTCATTATATTCCGCTTCATTCCGCACCGGCCGGACAGAAATTCGGGCGGTTCCATGGAGAGGACAGATATACGACAAAAGAGAGCGAAAGACTGCTCAGACTGCCCATGTTCTATCAGCTGAAGGAAGCAGAGGTAGATTATATCGCGGGAAAAGTAAAAGAATTCTATGGCATGTAAAAGCTTTTTGAAAAAGAAGGAAAACTGTATACTGACACTGCTCTTTCTGGGGATCCTGCTGCTTGTAAGTGCCATCCGTTATGATTATTATTTTGATCTGAATGATGATGTGCTGATGAAGGACATTCTGGCAGGCGTTTATACAGGAGATCCTGAGGGACATAATATCCAGATGCTCTGGCTGATCAGCGCACTGATCAGTGTGTTTTACCGTGTGGTACGGGTACTCCCCTGGTATGGGATGTTTCTATGCTTCTGTCATTTCCTGAGTATCGGACTGATCGTGCACAGAAGCCTTCTTCTGACAGAGCAGCTGGAAGCCTTTGGAAAAAAGATCCGGCTTCTGAAAGGATTTCTGTTTCTGACAGAGCTTTTCTTTGCCCTTTCGTTCCTGATGCCGCATCTGGTATGCGCCCAGTACACCGTTACCTGCAGTATGCTGGCGGCAGCAGCAGCCTTTCTGTTCCTGACAACAGATATTACCCTGCCGGCAGGAGCCTTTATCAGGAGGAACATCGGAACAGTACTGCTTGTATTCCTGGCCTATCTGATCCGGTCAGAGATGCTTCTGCTCCTCTTGCCGCTGATCTGTGCAGCAGGAGTAATCAAGTGGTCCATGGAGAAGAAAATCTTCACCGGGGAGCATATGATCAAATATCTGTCTGTGATCGGACTGATCCTGCTTTCTGTCGGGATCGGACAGGGCACCCATAAAATTGCCTATGGCAGCAGTGAATGGCAGAAGTTTAATGAGTTTTTTGATAACAGGACAGAGCTTTATGATTTCCAGATCCTGCCGGAATATGAGGCAAATAAGGAATTTTATGAGTCCATAGGACTGACGGAAATGGAACGGGAGCTGCTTGCCAATTATAATTTCGGGCTGGATGAGGAAATTGACGAAGACCTTGTCCTGAAGGTGGCAGATTATGCAGCATCCATACGGCAGGCGGAGCGTCCCTTCCTACAGAACCTTCTGGACAGCCTGAAAAGTGATTACCGCAGGATGTGCTATGGACCATCCCATAATGAAAGTGACTATCCCTGGAATTATATGGTGATACTCGCCTATGTGGCAGTGCTTGTACTGTCTCTGATGGACGGGGAGAAAAAGATGCCGGCACGGACCAGCTCTGCAGCCCTCCGGCTCGGATTTCTCTTTGCTGTGCGGATGACCCTCTGGCTCTGGCTGATCATGCGTGACCGTGTACCGGTGCGGATCAGTCATTCCATGTACTTTATGGAGCTGTGCATTCTGTCTGCCCTTGGACTGATCCTGTGGATAAAGATGGCTGCAGATGACAGAAGCCGGAAAACGGGCAGTGTGACAGGCATGATCTGTCTGGCAGCAGTGCTTCTTTACAGCGTGATGGCACTTCCTTTTACCATAAGGAGCCTGGATCTTGATACACAGGCCAAGGCAGAGAGAAATCTCCCTTATCAGGAGTTATATCAGTATTTGCGGCAGCAATCAGATGATTTCTATTTTATAGATGTATATTCCTCTGTGGGATATACGGAAAAAATGTTTGTGGATGTAGATAATTCCCTTGCCAACTATGATATTATGGGCGGCTGGGCCTGCAAGAGCCCGCTTCAGAGAAAGAAGCTGGCGGCCTTTGGGATCAGCAATATGGAAGAGGCGCTGCTGACACAGGATAATGTATATTATGTGCAGGAAAAGGGCGCTGATACCAAGTGGCTGATCCGGTATTACAGGGATCATGGAAGGGAAATTACGCTGATACGGGAAAAGGCTCTTGCGGGTTTTGAGATCTACAGCCTGCAGGAAACGGCAGAAGGAAAGGCAGTATCATGACAGCGTGGATCAGAGGAAAAAAGATCCTGCTTCGTCCGATGACAGAGAAAGATACAGAAAATATCGTCAGATGGCGGAATGAAGCATTTGTAAGGGAAAATTTCATTTATCAGAAGCCTTTTACAGCAGAGGGGCATAAGCACTGGGCAGAGACTATGGTAAACACCGGCAGGGCCGTGCAGTTTATCATCTGTACCCAGGAAGAAAAGCCGGTTGGCAGTGTGTATCTCCGGGATATTGACAGAACCCACAATAAGGCAGAGTATGGCATTTTTATCGGAGAAGAGGAAGCCCTGTCAAAGGGATATGGTTCAGAGGCAGCGGAGCTGATGATCCGTTACGCATTTGAGGAGCTTCAGCTTCACAAGCTGTATCTGCGGGTGCTGGCAGGGAATGAACGGGCTAAGAAAAGCTATGAGCATGCCGGCTTTGTACAGGAAGGATATTTCAGGGATGACGTCCTTCTTCCGGGAGGATATCAGGATGTGATCTTTATGGGCATCCTGAATGAGATAAAATCTGAATGAAGAAAGGCATAGGGCATGAAAAAAATCAGTTTTGTGATTCCCTGCTACCGTTCGTCGAAAACGCTGCCGGGAGTTGTGGCAGAGATCGAGGAGACGATGCAGAAGCTTCTGGACTACAGACATGAGATCGTACTGATCAATGACTGTTCCCCGGACGATACCTTTGAAACGATCAGACAGCTATGCAGGGAAAATAAGAGAATTACCGGGATCAGCCTGGCAAAGAATTTTGGGCAGCATGCGGCTCTGATGGCAGGGTTCCACCATGTCAGCGGGGATATCGTGATCTGTCTGGATGATGACGGACAGACACCGGCCTGTGAGGCTGACAGGCTGATCCGTGCGATCGAGGATGGTGCAGATGTAGCCTATGCCAGATACGCACATAAGCATCACTCCGGATTCCGGAATTTTGGCAGCAGGGTTAATGAGCTTATGACGAGAGTCATGCTGGGAAAGCCAAAGGATCTGTATGTATCCAGCTACTTCGCAGCAAGGAGGTTTGTTGTGGAGGAAATGCTGCATTATGAAAATTCCTATCCGTATGTGATCGGACTTGTGCTCCGCACAACAAAAAATATCGTAAATGTGGATGTGAACCACAGAGACAGGCAGGCAGGAGAATCCGGTTATACGATGAAAAAGCTGATGGCACTCTGGTTTAACGGCTTTACGGCATTTAGTGTAAAGCCTCTCAGGATCGCCACGGCAGCCGGAGTAGTCTGTGCAGTCTGCGGATTCCTGTATGGTATCTACACGATCATCAAGAAGATATTTATCCAGCCCCCGGGACTGGTGACCGGCTTCAGTGCACTGATGTCGGTGATCGTATTTATGGGCGGTATGCTCATGTTGATGCTCGGGCTTGTTGGCGAATATATGGGACGGGTCTATATTTCCATGAACAGCTCCCCACAGTTTGTGATCCGTGAGGTCGTAGGAAAAGAAGCCTGGGAACAGGCGGATCTAACAAAGGAAGACACAGAGGAATGAATGTGGATCTGAAAAAGAAAATAATTCCAGCTATACCGGGATTTGTGTATGCGGTCTGTCTTGTCTTTGGACACAGCCTTGAAAAAGAAGGCAGCATAGCCTACAGGGATGGCAGGCTATGGATTACGATCCTGATCCTTGGTATTCTGCTTTCGGCGGCTCTGACAGTAATTATGAACCAGCTTCAGAAGAGATTGCTGCCAAAAGGTCTAGAGCATGAGACAGGACAGCAGATCAGACAGGATCCGGCAGGCCGCATGACATTTTTATATGCAGGCATAATTTTCCTCTGCTATCTGATCGTATTCCTTGGTGTATACCCGGGATTTTTCGTATATGATGCACAGGATGAACTGATGCAGGTCATTACCCGCAGCTTCTCCACCCATCATCCGCTGTTTCACGTACTTCTGATGGGAGGTACAGTACAGCTCATCCATAAGCTGACAGGCTCATATAATGCAGGAATTGCCTGCTACACACTGCTGCAGATGGCAGCGCTGTCCCTGATCTTCGGATACGGGATCCGGAAGCTTAAGGAAGAAGGCATGGGAAGAAGGGGAGGTATTCTCTTACTGGCTTATTTTGGAGGGTTTCCTACGATCGTCATGTTTTCCCTCTGCTCGGCCAAGGATGGATTATTTACCGGCATGGTGCTTTTGATGGTATTGATGCTGTGTGCATTCTTCCGGGATCCGGCAGGCTTTTTTCAGAAGAAGGGGCACTGCGCATGCCTGTTTCTTTCCAGCTGCCTGATGATGCTCCTTAGGAACAACGGCTTTTATGCCTTTTTTGTATTCGTGGTGCTCCTGGCTCTGCTTTTTCTCAAGGCAGAATGGAAGCCCTACAGAAAGAAAATGCTGCTGTTATGTGCAGGCGCCATGCTTGCATTCCTTGTGGTCAACAAAGGCTTTGCCCTTGTACTGCATGCTGATGACAGTGAAAATCAGGAGATCCTGACAGTTCCGATCCAGCAGCTTGCCAGGGTGTACAGTATGGAAGGTGACACCCTGACAGAGCAGCAGAAGGAGACGCTGTTTGAGATCCTGCCGGAGGAGGCATTGAAGCGCTACAATCCCAAGGTTTCTGATCCGGTCAAGGTGGACTTTGATAATGAAGCTTATGAAGCTGATAAGGGAAAGTACAGAAGGCTCTGGTCTGATCTTTTCAGGGAGCATCCCTTCGGGTATCTCAATGCCTGGTTTATGACCTCCTATGGATTCTGGTATCCCGGGGCAGTCATTGATGTGTATAAAGGAAATACCGTGTTTACGTTTACTTATGAAGGAAGCTCCTATTTTGGCTATGAGGTAGAGGAGCCGGGAGAGAGAAAGAGCCTGATCCCGCTGGTCGACAGGGCTTACCGTTTCCTTTCCCTTGATGAAAGGGCACAGGAGATTCCGCTTTTATCGCTGGTTCTGTCACCGGGAGCAATGTTTTTTCTGTGGACCTTTGTCCTTTGCTTTTTCTGGTATACAGGACAGGACAGGAAGCTGTGGCCATTCCTGTTTCCGGGACTGCTTTTCCTGACTGTACTGCTTGGTCCGACCTACCTTGTCAGGTATGTGGTCTTTCTGTGGGTGCTTCTGCCGGTGCTTTTGTGGGAGCTGTGCAGAAAATCAGAAAGAAAAGCAGCAGAAAAATGAGAAAAGGACGATGCCGGAATTTCCGGCAGGTTTGATAAATGGGGGTATCTGTGTTATACTACCCATGATTTTAAGGCAGCCTCCGGCTGCAGATAAGAGGACAGATGAACAAGACAATATATCAGAGCAGAGCTATACAGGCAGTGATCGTGATCATCGCAGCGATTCTGCTGCTCTCCATATGGCCGCTCCGCATTTTTAAAGAAACCGTTACAACCTCCGTAGGATCCCCTGCAGAAGAGATGCAGGCATATACAGTGAATGAGGAGAGCATGGTCATGCAGACCATTGCCGCCCAGTATGACCATATGAACACCCTGCACCTTTATCTGGGAGCAGATGCACAGGGCAGTGATTTCTATGTCAGGATCCTTGACAAGGACTGGCAGCAGGTCTGCGAGGAAAAGGTGGATATTGACGAGGCTGCACTTCCCGGCTATCAGGAGGTGGAGATCGATGTAGATATGGAAGTCAATGCACTTTACTATATCATTGTACAGGGAGACCAGTCAGAGATTCAGGTCATGTCGGTTCCGGCAGCCATGACAGATATGCCGTTCCTTGGGGAGCTGTATTATCAGGATGCATCCATGGATGGCATGAGCCTTGTGGCAGATTATGACTATGGCATGCCGCTCCGCAAGATGGGTATGCTGGTCTGCGGCGCAGCGATCATTATAGTGGCAGCACTTCTTCTGCTTCTGGTAAAGGGAATCTACCGGAACCGGGAAGATAAGCTGATCACTGTGGAAAAGGCCTTTAAGACGGTGATGAACCCTTTGGTCGCAGCAGGAACCCTTGCAGCATTAATTGTAACGTTCCGGGGTACCTTTAGTCACTATGCACTGGATAATACAGTATTTGTGATCAGTATTCTTTTCCTTTCAGTGATCCTGTTCTATGGGATCAACCACAGCAGAGAGGGACAGAACCCTGTGATCACGGCAGATTATCTGAAGAGTCATGCAGGAGATCTGCTCCAGTCCATCTGTATTGCAGGGGCACTGGCAGCCTGCTGTGAATATATGAGCGGTCTTTATGATATCCACCATGCTGTGGCAGAGCGGAAGGAAATGATCTGGTTTGCTCTTTCTGTGATCGCCATGTTCAGGCTGAAGGATATTTTCCGGGTATATAACCTGATCTATCTGGTGGCAGCAGGGATTGCAGGTCGTTCCTACTATCAGGCACATCTGACAGAGGACATGGATGACCTGAACAGACAGGTACTGAAATATACGGTATGGATCGCCATTCTGCTTGGCTTTATCGTGATCCGGACGGTGATCGCACTCTGCCAGAAGAAGCTGGCAAAGCCAAATGTATGGTACAGTGCCCTGCTTCTTGTTTTCTTTGCCCTGATCATTATTTTCAGGAACGGCAGATGGTGGACAGTTGTCATGGCGGCAGCCTTTACGCTGCTGTATCTGAATTATGGGATGTGGGAGCATAAGGAACGCTTCCTGACCAATGTACTGCGTGGCGCTGTCCTGCAGTTTGTACTGGCGACAGGCTACTGCCTGCTCCACAGACCCTATGTGACCTTCCGGAATGCGAGATATACCCATATTTTCCATACGGTCACCATCACGGCGACATATCTGACCATGATCGAGTGCGTGGCAGCAGTACTGCTTCTTACCAAGCTGACCAAAACGAGAAAGCTGAGAGATATCTGGAAGGAGCTTAGCTTCTTCGGGGTAGTTTCTTCCTATATGATATTTACTATGGCAAGGACTGCCTACTTTGCAGTGGGAGCCACGGTGCTCTTTGCCCTGATCCTGATTGCAGCAGGAAAGGGAAAAGCAAGACTTCTCAATATAGGAAAGAACCTTGGACTGTTAGTCCTTTCCGTGATCGTTCTTCTGCCTGTGACCTTTACCCTGCAGAGGAATATCCCGGCGCTTGTCAGTGAACCCTATCTGTATGAGATCGAGTATTCCATGTATTGTCCGGAGGATGTGATGAGAGGACGTCATGCGGATTCCAAGAATTTCATGAGAGTGGGCCGTTTTATTGATGTTTTCTGCGAAAAGATCTTCGGTATTCCGGAGGGAACCTTTGACATATACGGGGAGATCAAAGAATATCAGAGAACCCATCAGAAGCAGGTGGCATCGCTTAATTATGTGCCGTCTGTAGATGATCTTTACCCGGCAAAGGGCAGTGAGCTTCTGCTTGCCAGTGCAGGCGAGCTGGATGAAAATGGAAATCCGGTGGATATTCCGGAGGATAATGATTATACCAACGGCAGAGTTGACATCTACCGTTCCTATATAGAGCAGCTCAATATGACAGGACATGAGGAAATGGGAGCCGTGCTTGAGGATGGCGAGATCGCGACCCATGCCCATGATATTTATCTGCAGGTAGCCTATGATCATGGTATCCCTGTGGGTATCGTGTTTGTCCTGGTCGGGGCAGCAACCCTTGTGGCTTCCCTGATTTACTATGGAAAGCAGAAGAAAACGATCACCTATGCAGCGCTGCCTGCAGTGATCACAGTGGCAGTAGCAGTAGCGGGTATTGTGGAGTGGATCTATCATCTGTCCAATCCCTGTGGATATCTGCTGATGCTGGTCATCACGCCCCTTTTCTTCATGGAAAAGCAGGCTGCCAAATAACCGGAAGTGAAGGTTTATCGTGAAAAGGATATGAAAAAGGATAAAAAAGTTTTTAACGTCAAAAAATTATATAGAAGAACCTTTCTGCTGATCTACGATATTATCAGTGTCATTGCCTGCAGCTATCTGGCGATCCTGATCCGTTATAATTTTGAACTGACAGAGATCCCGGGACATTTTCTGGCACCGGTCAACCGGTTCCTGCCACTGAATGTACTGATCACGATTCTGATCCTGTATCTGTTCCGGATGTACTCCAGCATGTGGGTGTTTGCCGGAGAAACAGAGCTCCAGAACCTGGTGATCGCCAGCGTGCTTTCTACGATCTGTTACAGCATCGGCATCCAGTTCTTCAGGATAAAGGGAGAGCAGGCGGTTCCTTCCAGCTATTATTTCCTGTATATGTTCCTGCTGATCAGCTTCATCTTTGTCAGTCGGTTTTCCTATCGGTTTTTACGAAGCCTGAAGCATAAGCAGCAGAATAAGAACAACAGCATTGCCGTTATGGTGATCGGTGCCGGAGAAGCCGGAAATGCCATTATTAAGGAAATTGTAAACAGCAACTTTTCCACCATGGTCATCCGTTGTATCATTGATGATGACAAGGGAAAATGGGGACGGTTTATCCAGGGTATCAAGGTCGTCGGCGGCCGGGACAGAATCATGGAGTGTGCCGATATTTATAATATTGATGAGATCATCGTGGCTATGCCCTCTATTTCCAGGAAAGAGCTCTCTGAAATCCTGGATATCTGTAAGGAGACAAACTGTAAGCTCCGCTCCCTGCCCGGCATGTACCAGCTTGTAAACGGAGAAGTCAGTGTCAGCAAGCTGCGGGACGTAGAGGTAGAGGATCTGCTTGGAAGAGATCCCATTGAGGTAGATCTGAACTCGATCCTTGGATATGTTCAGGGAAAGAGGATCCTTGTTACCGGGGGCGGCGGCTCGATCGGCAGTGAGATCTGCAGACAGATCGCAAGCCATAAGCCTTCCATGCTGATCATCGTGGATATTTACGAGAACAGTGCCTATGATATCCAGCAGGAGCTTCTTGGTACCTACCCGGATTTAAACCTGGTGGTGCTCATTGCCTCCGTGCGCAATACCAACCGGATGAACTGGATCTTTGAGCATTATAAGCCGGAGATCGTATATCATGCAGCAGCACATAAGCACGTGCCTCTGATGGAGACAAGCCCCAACGAGGCCATTAAGAATAACGTATTTGGCACCTTTAAAACAGCACAGGCGGCAGCCATGAACGGTGTCAGGAGATTTGTCATGATCTCTACAGACAAGGCGGTCAATCCCACGAATATCATGGGAGCCAGCAAGAGGATCTGTGAAATGATCATCCAGACCTTTAACCGGCACTATGATACGGAATTTGTAGCGGTTCGCTTCGGCAATGTTCTTGGAAGCAACGGCAGTGTGATTCCGCTGTTTAAGAAGCAGATTGCGGCAGGAGGACCTGTTACGGTAACAGACCCCAATATCATTCGTTACTTTATGACGATCCCGGAAGCAGTTTCCCTGGTACTGCAGGCAGGGGCCTTTGCAAAGGGCGGTGAGATCTTTGTTCTTGATATGGGAAAGCCGGTGAAGATCCTGGATCTGGCAAAGAACCTGATCCGGCTCTCCGGATACCGTGTGGATGAGGATATCAAGATTGAATTTACAGGACTTCGTCCAGGAGAGAAGCTCTATGAAGAGCTTCTGATGGCAGAAGAGGGCATGAAGGAGACCTCCAATAAGCTGATTCATATTGGTAAGCCTATTGAAATCAACGAAGAGGAGTTCTTTGTACAGCTTAAGCATTTGAAGGATGCTTCTGTCAGTGAAGACCAGGATATCAGGGAAATGGTACAGCGGATTGTGCCGACCTATCATTTTAAAAAGGAAGATGCAAAGAAAGGAAGCGGAAACTGATGGAGAACAAGAAGATCTATTTATCCAGTCCTACCATGCATGGAGAAGAACAGAAATTTATTCAGGAGGCCTTCGATACCAACTGGGTAGCGCCTCTTGGACCCAATGTAAATGCCTTTGAAAAAGAGATGGAGGCTTATACCGGAGCAGCCCATACCTCTGCCCTGAGTGCAGGGACAGCAGCCATTCATCTGGCGCTCCGTATCCTTGGGGTTGGTGAGGGAGATTTTGTGTTTGCACCAACACTGACCTTCAGTGCAACCTGTAACCCTATCGTTTATGAAAAGGCAGCACCCATCTTTATCGACAGTGAAGAGGATACCTGGAATATGTCACCGGCAGCACTGGAAAAGGCCTTTAAGACCTATGGAAAGCCCAAGGCTGTGATCGTGGTACATCTTTATGGTACACCGGCAAAGCTTTCCGAGATCATGGAGATCTGTAACCGCTATCAGGTACCTCTCGTAGAAGATGCGGCAGAGTCCTTAAGCAGTACCTATGAAGGAAAGCAGACCGGAACCTTCGGAAAGATCGGTATTTATTCCTTTAACGGCAATAAGATCATCACCACATCCGGCGGCGGCATGCTGGTATCAGATGAGGAAGCGATCACGAAGAAGGCTACCTTCCTGGCTACCCAGGCAAGGGATCCTGCCAGATACTATCAGCATTCCCAGATCGGATACAATTATCGCATGAGCAATATCACTGCAGGGATCGGCAGAGGACAGCTCCTGCATCTGGAAGAGCATAAGGCACTGAAAAAGAAGATCTATGCGGCTTATAAGGAAGCCTTTGCGGATATTCCGGAGCTTACCATGAACCCCATGAATGAAAAGGGAGATGCCAACTGCTGGCTTTCCTGTGTGACCATTGAAAAGGGATGCAGTGTGACACCGGATCAGATCATGGATGCGCTGGCAGCAGAAAATATTGAATCAAGGCCGATCTGGAAGCCCCTGCATTTACAGCCGGTTTTTGCAGAATATGATTACGTCACCGAAAAGGACGGCTGCAGCGTAGCTGCGGATATTTTTGACAGAGGCTTCTGTCTGCCAAGCGATATCAAGAACACGGATGAAGATATGGATCGTATTATCCGGATCGTCAGAGGATGCTTCGGAAAATAGTCTGCAGGAGGAAAGTATGTACCGAAAGTGGATAAAAAGACTGTTAGATATCATCATTTCCGGCGCAGGGCTGCTGATCCTTTCTCCCCTGCTTCTGATCCTGTGGATCCTGGTACGGTGCAAGCTGGGTTCTCCGGTATTGTTTACCCAGGAAAGACCGGGCAGGAAGGAAAAGATCTTTAAGCTGTACAAATTTCGTACCATGACGGATGCAAGGGATGAAAAGGGAGAACTCCTTCCAGATGAAGTAAGACTTACCAGATTTGGAAAGCTTCTACGATCCACGAGCCTGGATGAGCTGCCGGAGCTGTTCAATATCTTTAAAGGAGATATGAGCCTGATCGGGCCGCGCCCTCTGCTTGTGCGTTATCTGCCCTATTATACAAAGGAAGAGAGAAGACGCCATGATGTACGTCCGGGACTGACCGGACTGGCGCAGGTGAACGGCAGAAATGCTCTTGGCTGGGAGGCACGGTTTGCCTATGACATTGAATATGTAGATCATCTTACTTTCCTGATGGATCTTAAGATCATCGGCATGACAGTTTATAAGGTTCTGAAACGTTCTGATACTCTTTCCGGAGATCAGCAGACCGTAGAAGATTTTGACAAATACAGATCGAAAGGACAGGCAGGCTGATTTGAAGGAAATCACACTTTTTGAAAAACCACTTCCGGTTACACCGGTTGTACCGTTGTCAGGTGACTATGGTGATAACCATTTTTATATAAAACGGGATGATATGCTGCCCTTCAGCTTTGGAGGAAACAAGGTAAGGAAAGCGGCGGAATTTTACAGGGAAATCAAAAACAGTGATACGGATGTAGTGATGACCTATGGCAGTAACAGCTCCAATCACTGCCGGATCATAGCGAATATGGCAGCCTCTATGGGACTTGCCTGTCATGTGATCTCGCCGGAGGAAAACCGGGAGAGACTGTATAACACTGCTTTTGTGGAGCAGCTTGGGGCAGTGATCGAGACCTGCCCGGTAACAAAAGTAGCAGAGACCATAGAAAACCGGAAAGCAGCCTACAGAAGGGAAGGAAAGCATCCCTATTTTATTATAGGCGGAGGACATGGCAGACCCGGTACGGAAAGCTATGTGAAGGCTTACCGGGAAATCTGTGCCTATGAAAAGGAAAACGGGATCTATTTTGACTATATTTTCCACGCATCCGGAACCGGCGCTACCCAGGCAGGACTTGTATGCGGACAGCTTCTTAACGGGGACAGAGACAGACAGATTGTTGGCATCAGCATTGCCAGGGAACAGGGTAGAGGCCGCACGGTAGTAAAGGACAGCATCCGGGAATATCTGGGAGAGCGTTTTGCAGAGCTGTACCGGGAGGATGCCCTTCTGTTTACGGATGAGTACCGGTTTGACGGATATGGAAACTACAGCGGGGAAGTACTTTCCCTGATAGACCGTGTTATGGAACGGGAAGGGATCCCCCTGGATACCACTTATGTGGGAAAAGCATTTTACGGCATGTGTGCTTTTCTGAAGGAGCATGACATCAAAGACAAAAACGTGCTCTTCATTCACACAGGCGGGACACCGCTGTATTTTGACCTGCTTCTGAAGACCGGAAGAAGATAAGAAAAGTGATACCGATACAGGAAAGGATTTTTCATATGAATATTTTGATCTTGAGTGCAGGAACGAGAAATAAGGTTGTGCAGTATTTCAAGGAAAATGTGGGTGCAGAGGGCAAAGTCATCGCTACAGACTGTTCCAATCTGGCACCGGCTGTGTATGAGGCGGATGCCTTTTATCTGGTACCCAGGATCACGGCACCGGGATATCTGGATCAGATCCTTGAGATCTGTAAAAAGGAGAGTATTGACGGCGTCTTTTCCCTGATCGATCCGGAGCTGAGCCTTTTAGCAAAGGAAAGAGAAAAATTCCTTGCGGTTGGAACAACTCCTATCATATCCCCCTATGATCTTGTAGAGACCTGCTTTGACAAGTATCGTATGTATAAGCTGTTACAGGAAATGAATATTCCTACCGGCAGATGCTATGTGGATCTGGAAAGCTTTTTCCGTGACAAAGAGGCCGGTCTGATCTCCTATCCGGTTTTTGTAAAGCCAGTGAAGGGCAGTGCCAGCATCAATATCAATAAAGTGTCCAGTGATGAGGAGATCCGGGTGCTGTTCCATTTATATGATAATCTGATGATCCAGGAATTTATGGACGGACAGGAATATGGCGCTGATGTGTATATTGATATGATTTCCGGTAAATGCACCTCTATCTTTGTGAAAAAGAAGATCAAGATGCGGGCTGGCGAAACCGACAAATCCGTGTCCTTTAAAGATCCGGAGCTTTTCACTATGATACAGAATTTTGTGGAAAAGTGCGGATTTTGTGGTATGATAGATATTGATATTTTCAAAATAAATGGCGTGTATTATATCTCCGAGGTGAATCCCCGTTTTGGCGGCGGATATCCTCATGCCTATGAGAGCGGTGTGAATATGCCTGCTCAGGTTATTGCCAATCTGGCAGGAGAAGAGAATTCTGTTACGATCGGACAGTATGAAGAAGGCATCTGTATGATGAAATACAATGAGGTTGCCATTGTCCGTCTGAAGGATGAAGAAATCGTGGAAGGCTGATATGAAAAAAATACTGATACTTGCCAATTCCTCAGGAGGACTGTACGACTTCAGAAACGAGCTGGTACTCAGACTCTTAAAAAGCTATGAAGTAGTGGTCAGCCTGCCGGATGATGTCAGGACCAGGGAACTTGCAGAGGAAGGATGCAGGGTGATCCATACGGCGATCAACCGCCGTGGCGTGAACCCGAAGGAGGATATTTCCCTTCTCTTATCCTACCGGAGGCTGATCCAGGATGAAAAACCGGATTTGGTGCTGACCTATACGATCAAACCGAATATTTACGGCGGCTTCTGCAGCCGGATGGCCAGAGTGCCCTATGTGGAGACAGTGACAGGACTTGGCAGCAGCTTTGAAAAAAAGGGATTGTTCCTTCACATGATCGTTGCCATGTACCGCACAGCACTGAAAAAGGCGGAATGTATCTTTTTTCAGAACGAAGAAAACAGACAGATCTTTGAAAACTATCATATCAGAGGAAAGCAGACAAAGCTGGTTTCCGGTTCCGGTGTGAACCTGAAACGGCATACCATGGAGCCTTACCCGGAAGGAGATACGACTGTTTTTCTGTATGTGGGCCGCATGATGCGGGAAAAGGGGATTGAGGAGCTGCTTGCCGCAGCAGAAGCCCTTCATAGTGAGAAAACACAGTTCTGGCTTCTTGGATATCCTGATGAGGACTATGAGGAAAAGCTGCAGAAAGCAGAAAAAGAGGGCTGTATCAGACTGCTTCCTTTTGATCCTGATGTGCATGGCTATCTGGCGAAGGCTTCTGCACTGGTGCTTCCCAGCTATCATGAAGGCATGAGCAATGTGCTGATGGAGGCTTCCGCAACCGGAAGACCTGTGATCACAACTACAGTCAGCGGCTGTAAGGAAGTCTTCGAGGAAGGTGTGACAGGCTTTGGATGCCGGAAAGAAGACAGTGAAGATCTGATCCGGGCACTGGAGAAGTTCCTTGCTCTCCCGTTGGGAAAACGTGCAGAAATGGGACGAAAAGCCAGAGAAAAGATGGAACGTGAATTTGACAGAGAAAAGGTGGCAGATGCCTACCTTCAGGAAATAAACACGATACTTGAGAAAAGAGGATAAAGGAATGGATTTATATGAAAAGCTGTTAAGTGGGGAAGAAAAGCTTTCCCTTGTTGGACTTGGCTATGTGGGAATGCCCATTGCCGTGGCTTTTGCCAGAAAGATCAAGGTAGTAGGCTTTGACCTGAATGAAAAGAAGATCGAATTATACAAGGCGGGCGTGGATCCTACCAACGAAGTGGGCGGTGAGGTGATCAAAAATACAACCGTGGAATTTACGGCAGATCCTTCCAAACTGAAGGAAGCAAAGTTCCATATTGTAGCCGTTCCCACACCGGTCAACCCCGATCATACACCGGATCTGACACCGGTAGAAGGAGCCAGCAGGATCCTTGGACAGAATCTGCAGAAGGGTTCTATAGTGGTATTTGAATCTACGGTATATCCTGGTGTTACCGAGGATATCTGCGTGCCGATCCTTGAGAAGGAATCCGGCCTTAAGTGCGGCGTAGATTTCAAAATCGGTTATTCACCGGAGCGTATCAATCCCGGTGACAAGGTGCACAGGCTGGAGACCATCACCAAGATCGTATCCGGTATGGATGAAGAAACACTGGATACTGTTGCCAAGGTATATGAGCTTGTTGTAGAAGCCGGCGTACACCGTGCGGAATCCATTAAGGTAGCAGAGGCTGCAAAGGTCATTGAGAACAGCCAGAGAGATATCAATATCGCTTTCATGAATGAGCTTTCCATTATCTTTAACAAGATGGGAATTGATACCAAGTCTGTACTGGAAGCAGCAGGAACCAAGTGGAACTTCCTGAAGTTCCAGCCGGGTCTTGTAGGCGGACACTGCATCGGCGTAGATCCCTACTATCTGACCTATAAGGCAGAGGAGCTTGGCTACCATTCCCAGATCATCCTGTCCGGACGCCGGATCAATGATGATATGGGTAAATATGTGGCGGAATCACTGGTAAAGAACCTGATCAAGGCAGACATCCCGGTTAAGGGAGCCAAGGTGGCTATCCTCGGATTTACCTTCAAGGAGAACTGTCCGGATACGAGAAATACCAAGGTGATTGATATTTATAAAGAACTGCAGGAGTATGGAATTACCCCTGTTGTCGTAGATCCTGCAGCAGATGCAGATGAGGCAAAGCGTCTGTATGGCATTACCTTCAATACCATGGATGATGTGAAGAATATGGATGCTGTGGTCGTGGCAGTTGCCCATAAGCAGTTCCTTTCCCTGGATAAGAAGACGATCAGCAGCTTCTTTAATCCGGCACATCAGAAGAAGGTATTCAGTGATATCAAGGGAATCTATGACAGAAAAGAATATCTGACAGATGATTATATTTACTGGAGACTGTAAGAGACAGAAAAGAGGACGAATATGAGCTTTCGAGAACTGAAATTTGACAAAGATGCGGTTTTTCTTGTGACAGGTGGTGCCGGTTTTATCGGCTCCAACCTGTGTGAGGCGATTCTGGAGCTGGGATATACAGTAAGATGCCTTGACAATCTTTCCACCGGAAAGCTGGAAAATATAGAGCCTTTTATGGAGAATCCGAAGTTCACCTTTATCAAAGGAGACATCCGGGAGCTGGAAACCTGCATGAAGGCGACAGAGGGTGTGACCTATGTACTGAACCAGGCAGCCTGGGGCAGCGTTCCGAGAAGTATTGAAATGCCGCTTCTGTATGAGGAGATCAATATCCGTGGTACCTTAAACATGATGGAGGCCTCCAGACAGAACGGGGTAAAGAAGTTTGTATATGCTTCCAGTTCCTCTGTTTACGGAGATCATCCGGTGCTTCCCAAGAAGGAAGGACATGAGGGAAAGCTTCTTTCGCCCTATGCACTGACCAAAAGGGTGGATGAGGAATACGGAAGACTGTATAAGGTTCTCTATGGACTGGATACCTATGGCATGCGTTACTTTAATGTATTTGGACGCAGGCAGGATCCTAACGGCATGTATGCTGCGGTAATCCCGAAGTTCATCAAGCAGCTGATGAACGGTGAGGTTCCCACGATCAACGGTGATGGCAGACAGTCCCGTGACTTTACTTATGTTGACAATGTGATCGAAGCTAACCTGAAGGCCTGTCTGGCAGGCTCAGAGGCAGCAGGAGAGGCTTTTAATATCGGTGCCGGCGGCAGAGAGTATCTGATCGATGTTTACCATCAGCTCTGTGATGCCCTTGGCAAACAGGTTGAACCGAACTTCGGACCAGACCGGGCAGGTGATATCCGGGATTCCAATGCAGATATCAGCAAGGCAAGAGAGCTGCTTCATTATGATCCGGAATATGATTTTGCCAAAGGAATCCACCTGGCAATCAACTGGTATAAGGAAAATTTATGAAAATCGCAGTAAGATTAGATGACATTACACCTGATATGGACTGGCAGCGCTTTTTTAGGTTTAAGGCGCTGCTGGACCGATATCAGGTGAAACCGCTTATAGGGGTTGTTCCGGACAACCGGGACGAGAACCTGAGGGGCAGCAGCGAAAGCAGAAAGGATGCACCGGCGGACTTTTATGCTTATATCAGAGGTCTTCAGGAAGAAGGCTGGTCTGTGGCTCTTCATGGCATGAACCATGTATACAGTACAAAGAAAGGCGGCCTGTTTCCTTTAAATGACTTTTCTGAATATGCGGGAAAGCCTTATGAGGAGCAGAAAGAGATGATCGCAAGGGGAAAGCAGATCCTCGAAGAGCATGGTGTGCATACCGATCTGTTCATGGCACCGGCTCATTCCTATGACAGAAATACACTGCGGGCATTGAAAGAAAATGGCTTTCAGGCACTGACAGATGGCTTTGGAGAACAGCCTTACCTCTGGCAGGGACTGACCTTTTATCCCATTTCATTCCGGCTTTCTGATACCCTGAAAAAGAAAAAAGGATATTCCACCATGGTGGTTCATACCGGAACCATAAAGGAAGAAGAGCTGGCAGGCTATGAGAAGAGATTTCGGATGGAAGGCGTTACATGGATCAGCTATGAGGAATACCGGAAGGTGCCGGCTGTGAAACGGGGATTTCCCGGGCGGATCCGGGAATATCTGATGGCCAGGGCGAAGTTTGTGCTTGTGAGGCTGCATCACTGAAAAGAGAAAGGATAGAAAGCATGGGAGAAGCAGTACGGGTACTCCATGTACTTGGCAATACCAATCTTGGCGGAGCGGAGAGCAGGATCATGGATCTGTACCGTCATACAGACCGAAATCGTGTACAATTTGATTTTCTGGTGCATTCCGGAGAAGAAGGCTTTTATGAAAAGGAGATCAGGGAACTGGGAGGACGTATTTTCCGGGTTCCCCGTTTTCGTATCTATAACTATTTTTCTTATCGGAAAGCACTGAAGGAATTCTTTCAGAAGCATCATGAATTTGCCCTGGTACAGGGACATATGACGAGCACAGCGGCCATCTATCTTCCGATCGCAAAGAAAGCAGGTGTAAAGAAAACCGCAGCCCATGCGAGAAGTGCCGGAGTGGATAAGGGGCTTAAAGGTACCATGACACGGTTCCTTCGGAGAAATCTGGCAGATAAGGCAGATTATCTCTTCACCTGTTCTGAGCTTGCCGGGATTTCCGTTTATGGAGAAAAAGCAGTTCAGGAAGGAAAGACGATCTTTATCCCTAATGCGATCGACTGTGCAGGGTTTACCTTTGACCCGGAAAAACGGAAAAAGATGCGTGAGGAGCTTGGGCTTGCAGATGCCCTTATCATCGGGCATGTGGGAAGATTTCACTATGCCAAAAACCATGAATACCTGCTCCGGGTGTTCGCAGAGCTGTGCCGGATGAGTGCTGGAGCAGGTGGCAGCACAGCAGAGACCGGAGCTGATCAGAAGTATCATTTGATTTTACTGGGAGAAGGACCTCTCATGGAGGATACCAGAAAGCTGGCAGAAGAGCTTGGCGTGGCAGACAAGGTACATTTTCTTGGAAATCACAAGAATATCGCCGATTATTATCAGGCTATGGATTATTTCGTATATCCGTCCCGGTATGAGGGTATGCCAGGAACCATTGTGGAAGCGCAGGCAAGCGGTCTGCCGTGTCTGATGAGCGATACGATCTGCCGGGAAGTGATAGCGACAGAGCTGGTAGAAACGATGAGCATAGAGGAAGAGCCGAAGGCCTGGGCAGAGGTATTGCAGCAGCGGATTGATGCTTTAGTGTCCAAACAGGAGAACAGGGAAAAATACGCTGCAAAAATGGCGGCAGCCGGCTTTGATGTGCAGGCTCAGGCAGAAAGGATGATGCGCTTTTATGAAAGTGGAAGGTGGGAAAATGAGTAAAAGAAAATTGATGCTGATCAGTCCCATGCTTCATCAGGGCGGTTTTGAAAGAGTGTGCGTCACTACGGCGAGGCTGCTGCAGCCTTATTTTGATGTCACCATTGTAATCTTTGATTCTGCCAATATTGCCTATGACGTGGAAGGACTTTCCATTATTGATATCCAGATGGGTGTCCGTAAGGGAAAGCTGCAGAAGATCCTGAATATTATCAGAAGATCCCGGAAAGTGCGTAAGTTGAAGAAGGAAATGCAGCCCGAGATCGCCTACAGCTTCGGGCCGACGGCCAATATGGTCAATGCCTTTTCCAAGACGGGTAAGGAGAAGGTCTGGCTTGGACTTCGGAACTACACCGATGTAGAAGAAGAGACCAAGATGCGTCTTCTGGTGAAAAAGGCAGACTTGATCGTATGCTGCTCCAGAGATATTGAGAAATCTGTAAAAATTAAATATAAATTTAATAATACAGCAGTGCTGTATAATCTCTATGATGCGGATACGATCCGGAAGGAGGCAGCCGCATCAGATCCGCCGCTTCCTTTTTCAGAAGAGCAAAAAGAGCCGGAAAGCAAGCTGTATGAAACAGAAAGCCAGTTTCCTGCCTCTGCAGGAAATACGAAAACTTTCCGCTATCTGGTATCCATGGGAAGAGACGATCCCATGAAAGGTTTCTGGTATATGATCAAGGCCTTTAAGCTGGTGCACGATCAGATACCGGAAGCAAGACTGATCCTGATGGGAGCCGGTACCTTCCAAAAGTATAAAACACTGGCAGAACAGCTTAAAATAACAGATGCAATTTATTTTGCCGGCATGCGGAGAGATCCTTACGCACTTCTGAAATACGGGGAAGTATATCTGCTTACCTCTGCCAACGAAGGATTTCCTAATGCACTGGTAGAAGCCATGACTCTTTCCCTGGCACCTGTCAGTACCAACTGCCTGACGGGGCCTGCAGAGATTCTGGTAAGGAATGGAGACACTGCTTCTCTGAATGATCAGTTTGCAGAGAAACAGAAGGAAAAAGAAACACCTGTTATATATGGGGATTATGGAATCGTGGTACCGGAAATGCAGAAGGAGGAGAATCTGGATCCGGCAGATATTACGGAGGAAGAGAGAAATCTCGCGGATACTGTGATAAGGCTTTTGCAGGATGAAAGGCTGCTGCAAAGCTATCGTCAGGCTGCTGCCAGACGGGCAGGAGATTTTACCTATGAGAAATATCTGGAGCAGTTTCTGAAGCTTGCTGAAGAATAAGTGGGAAAAGGTGATTATTGAGGGGTATATGACTGTGACAGACAGAGGAATTACTTTGGCTAAACCCTTTAGGCATAAAACATTGGAAGAAAGAGCATCTGAATATAATGGCAGGTTAATGCTTGATGGGGAATATGATTTTGGAGAGCCCGTTGGCAGAGAGATGTGGAAAGAAGACTGTGCCTGGGCAGGGATCACGCCGCAGACTTGTGAGAGATTGTCAGATGTGATAAAATGAGCAGAAAGATTGTGGAAAAACGGGAGCATTATGAGAAAACTTCTATTTCATTTAAACTGCTTTGAGCAGGGCGGCGCAGAGCGTGTGGTATCCAATCTGGTGAACCAGCTGGTTCAGGAGGATTATGAAGTGATCGCTGCCACGGAATGGCAGGGAGAAGTGGAATTTGCGCTGGATCCCAAAGTAAGGCGGATATCAGTCGGACTTCGGCCAGAGGATGAGGAAAAGAGCAGGATAGCCAAGATCTATCTGCGCTTTGCCTATCTTCACAGACTGATCAGAGAGGAAAAGCCGGACGTGGTGATCTCCTTTACCAGAAGACCGAACTACAGGGCACTTGTATCAGCCATAGGCACGCATGTACCGGTGATCCCGGCTGTGCGTCAGGATCCGAAATCCTATTATAATACCTGGGCAGACAAGCTTTTGATGCCGACATTATACCGGCTGGCAAAGGGCTGTGTGTTCCAGACAGCAGAACAGATGAGTTATTTCCCAAAATCCCTTCAGAAAAGATCCAGGATTATTTTGAATCCTGTCAATGATAAATATCTGCAGGCAGAAATACCGCAGCAGAAGGAGAAAGTGGTTGTACAGTCTGGGCGACTGGTTGATTTTAAGAATCAGGCCATGCTTTTCAGGGCATTTATCAAGGTTCATGAGAAGCATCCGGATTATATATTGAAGCTGTATGGACCGGATTCCGGGGATGGCACCAGGGAAAAGCTGGAGGAGATCATTCGTCAGAATCATGCAGAAGAGTATATGCTTCTGATGGGCGGCAGCGATGAATTGCAGAGGGAACTGCCAAAGGCAGAGATCTATGCCTTTTCTTCTGATTATGAGGGCATGCCCAATGCCCTGCTGGAGGCTATGACTCTCGGCATGCCGGTTGTGGCGACAGACTGTCCCTGCGGCGGCCCTGCTACTGTGATCGAGAATGGAGTCAATGGTATGCTGATCCAGGTCGGAGATGAGAAGGCCATGACAGAAAACATCAACCGTCTGATCGAGGATGAAGAATTAAGAGAAGGACTGGCAGGAGAAGCGCTCCACATCAGAGAAAGGATCAATGGACAGGCTATTCTGCAGCAATGGAAAGAATATATAGAGGAAGTACTTAAGTAGAACAGACAGGAGCAGGATCATATGTGTGGAATATGCGGATTTGTATCCAAACAGAATATTACACGGGAACAGCTTAAGATCATGAATGATACGATGATCCACAGAGGACCGGATGACAGCGGAGAAGAGATTTATCCCATCCGAAACGGTTACCAGGTGGGTCTGGCACAGAGAAGACTTTCCATTATGGATCTGTCTCCGTTGGGACACCAGCCCATGCATTCGGCAAATGGCCGCATCAGTGTAGTTTACAATGGAGAAATCTATAATTTTCAGGAGCTGAAGGAGGAACTTAAGGATTATCCTTTCCGTTCTACCTGCGACACGGAAGTGATCATAGCAGCTTACCTGAAATGGGGCATTGACTGTATCAGCAGGCTGAATGGCATGTTTGCCATCTGTATTTTTGACAGAGAAGATGATACCGTTTATCTGGTAAGGGACAGAATTGGCAAGAAGCCATTGTATTATGAGCTTTCAGACGGGAATCTTATCTTTGGTTCAGAGTTAAAGCCACTGATGGCAAGAGAGGGCTTTCAGAAAAGGATCCGGAAGGATGTACTGTCAAGGTACCTTTTCCAGCAGTATATCAATGCACCGGACAGCATTTTTGAACAGGTTTACAAGCTGGAGCCGGGCGGTATCCTGCAGTTCCATTATGGAGAGGTAAAAACCTGGAAATACTGGGATATTAAGAATGTCTATCATGAGATGAGAAAGAATCCTGTGACGGATTATGAGCAGGCAAAGAGTGAATTAAAGGCATTGCTGCAGAAGGCTGTGAAAAGCCGTATGATCGCAGATGTTCCGCTGGGAGCCTTTTTAAGCGGCGGTTATGATTCTTCCCTGATGACAGCTATGGCACAGGAAGCAAGCAGTGAGCCGGTTAAGACCTTTTCCATCGGTTTCCATGAAGAGAGATATAATGAAGCAGGATATGCCAGAGCAGTGGCAGAACATCTGGGCACAAAGCATACCGAGCTGATCATAGATGAAGCGGAAATGTTCAAACTGGTGGAGAGTATCCCGAAGTATTATGATGAACCCTTTGCGGATTCTTCCCAGATCGCAACCATGCTGGTGTCAAAGCTTGCCAGAGAACAGGTGACGGTTGCGCTTTCCGGGGATGGCGGCGATGAGTTTTTCTGTGGCTATAATATTTATGAAAATGTCAGACAGGCACAGAGACTGGATGTGCTTGGCGGTATGGTCCACGGGATCTGTAATCTGCCAGGCCTAAAGCAGGCAGGACTGGAAGGAAAGCTGCCTTTCCGGGTGAGAGTAATTGCCGGAAACCGTGGTAAAGAAAGTAAAACCCAGTTTGGCGCAGGAAATTATGTGACAAGAGCACAAAAAATGGTGCTCGGCGAAGGACAGCCCTGTCATTTTGAAATAGAAAGTGAATATGGGGTATCAGACTGGCAGATCCGCCGGATGCTTCTGGACATGGATACCTATCTGCCGGGTGATATTCTCTGCAAGGTAGACCGTGCATCCATGAAATATTCCCTGGAAGCAAGATGCCCGATCCTGGATAAGGAAGTCATGGAGTATTCCTTCCGGATGGATCATTCCCTGAAGTATGACAAGGGGAATAAAAAGCGGATCCTGAAGGATATTGCCTATGATTATATTAAAAGAGAGCTTCTTGACAGACCAAAGGTTGGCTTTGGCGTGCCAATGGATCAGTGGCTGAGAGGACCTTTAAGGGAACAGCTTACAGATATGTGCAGCAGGGAATACTTAAAGAAGCAGAGAATCTTTGATGCTGATTTTACCGCCGATATGATAGAAGGCTATATGAAGACCGGAGATAAGGGACCGGCTACCGGAGAGAATTATTCCAAGCTGACCTGGTCCTTCTTCACCTTCCAGCAGTGGTATCAGACCTATATGAAATAAGGGAGCTGTGGATCCATGCATGTGGCAATGCTGATAGGGGCGCTGACAAAGGGCGGCGCAGAGCGGGTACTGGTGAATCTGGCTGCAGATCTGACAGAAAAGGGCCATGAGGTCACCATGGTGACCCAGTATAAAAAAGAAAATGAATATCCGCTTCCAGATGGTGTAAAGCGTGTGATCTCAGATATCACAGAAGAGGAAATCACGGGAAGCCGCATTGTGAACTTTGGACGCCGCTTCGGGAAGCTGCGTATGATCTGGAAGACAGAAAGGCCGGATGTGATCCTCTCCTTTATCGGAAAGAATAATATGATGGCGATCCTGACAAGCCGGTTCCTCCATATCCCGGTAGCGGTATCTGTCCGGGCAGAGCCTGCACTTGAATATTACAATGGCTGGATGCGGTTTATGGCAAGACATTTGTTTGCGTCAGCAGATGGCGTGATCCTGCAGACCAGGCAGTGCTTTTCCTTCTTTCCAGAGAAGGTGCAGAAAAAGGCAGTGATCCTTAAAAACCCGATCAACAAGGCTTTTTTCAGACAGCCTTACCGGGGAGAAAGGGAAAAGACCATCGTGGCAGTAGGCAGGGTGGATGAAAATAAGAATCATGAGCTGCTGATCCGGGCATTTGCCGGAATTGCCGGGGAGTTTCCGGATTACAGCCTTAAGATCTATGGTGAAGGGGATCAGAAAGAAAGGCTTCAGCACCTGATCCATGAGCTTTTACTGGAAAAGCAGGCTTTTATGATGGGAGCAACCAGTGACGTAGCAGGTGTTATTGAAAGGGCGAGACTCTTCGTCCTTCCTTCTAATTCTGAAGGCGCCCCTAATACTTTGATCGAAGCCATGCTTCTGGGACTTACAGTGATCTCTACAGACTGCCCCTGCGGAGGTCCGGCGGAGCTGATCGAAGATGGAAAAAACGGATATTTGATTCCGGTTGGTGATACACAAAAATTGCAGGAAAAGATGCAATATTTGCTAAACCACTTGCAGATAGCCGATGAAATCGGTGAGAATGCTGCAAAAGCAGCTGCTATTTTTAAACCGGAGGTGGTTTATGGTGAGTGGGAGAATTACCTGTATTCCCTGACAAAACTGGGGAAATGACACTATAGAAAAGACTGGAGGAGGACTTCATGTGCGGAATTGCAGGATTTTGCAGCTTTGATGGAGACAGAAAAAGAAATATAGAGAAGATGAAGGCGCGGATGCTGCACCGGGGACCGGATGCAGGAGGAAGCTATTTCTCTGAGGATGGTCAGGTAACACTGGGGCACAGAAGACTTTCCATCGTGGATCTGTCTGAAAATGGGGCACAGCCCATGACCTCACACAGCGGCAGATATGTCATTACTTATAATGGAGAGATTTATAACTATAAAAAGCTTTCTGACAGATTGCTTTCCGAGGGAAAGGTCACTGCATTCCGTGGCACCTCTGATACAGAGGTACTTCTGGAGTCCTTTGAAGCCTATGGGATAGAAGAGACCCTTGCATTCTGTAAGGGAATGTTTGCCATCTGTCTGTATGACAGGAAAGAGCAGTGCCTGTATCTGATGCGTGACCGCATAGGAGAAAAGCCCTTATACTACGGTATGGTAGGCAGAAGCTTTGTGTTTGCCTCTGATATAGGATGTATTTCCGTACTGGATGGCTTTGACAATCCGATCAACCGGGAGGTGCTTGACCTGTACTTTATCCATGGTTATATTCCGGCTCCTTATTCCATTTATGAAAAGATCTATAAGCTGGAAGCAGGAACCTTTGCGAAAATTAAATTGCCATTTAATAACATGGATGATGTTACTGTAAAGCCCTACTGGTCAGTAGCAGAGGCAGCAAAGAAGGGGCAGGCAAACCTCTTTAAAGGAAGCCGGAAGGAAGCTGCAGATGAGCTGGAGAGACTGTTAAAGGAGGCCATTGCTGAGCAGATGGTGGCAGATGTGCCGGTAGGAGCCTTCCTGTCAGCAGGTATTGACTCCAGTACGATCGTGGCGCTGATGCAGGATCTGAATAAGGGAAAGGTGAAGAGCTTTACCATTGGCATGGATGAAGAGGGATATAATGAAGCCACCTATGCCAAGGAGATCGCACAGCATCTTGGAACAGAGCATACAGAGCTTTATATTACAGAAGCAGATGCGAGGGCTGTTGTTCCTAAGCTTTCTGAAATGTTTGGAGAGCCCTTCGCAGATTCCTCCCAGATCCCGACGTATCTGGTAAGCAAGATGACGAGGGAGCATGTGACGGTATCCTTAAGCGGGGATGCCGGAGACGAGCTGTTCTGCGGCTATACCTCCTATGCATCTGTGGAGAGGATCTGGAATAAAATGAAGGGTGTGCCTTATTTTATCAGGAAGCCCTGCAGTGAACTGGTCATCCACAGTCCGCTGGCGAAAAAACCGATTTACCGGATCAAGGGGACACTGCTTGGAGCGAAAGGACCTTCTGATCTTTATATCTGTTCCTATGAGACAGATCCTCTGACAAAGCAGATTTCCTTGACGAAAGGGAACTGCAGCTATAAATACAGTGAATACGATCCTCATTTTCTTGAGGAAACAAACCATAATATCATGCTGATGGATATGGAAATGTACCATCCTGACGATATCCTGGTGAAGGTGGACCGGACGGCCATGGCTGTTTCGCTGGAAACAAGAGTGCCGATGCTTGACAGGGATGTGGTTGAATTTGCCTGGACACTCCCCATTGATTATCTGCGGGAAGGCAAGCGTGGCAAGCTGGTGCTCCGTGATGTACTTTACCGGTATGTGCCGGAGGAAATGATGGAGCGTCCCAAGAAAGGCTTCAGTATCCCGGTGGAGAAGTGGCTAAGAAGCGGAGAGCTTCGTGACTGGGCGGAGACACTTCTTAATGAGAAAACGATCCGTGAACAGGGGATCCTGAATGCAGATGTGGTGAAAAAGATCTGGAGCGACTTTACAGAAAAGGGAGAATGGCGGATCCAGATCTGGTACATTCTCATGTTCCAGGATTTTATGGCACACCGGTTTATATAAGAAGGAAGGCAAGTATCAGCTTATGATCATTATCAGAATGGCAGGGGGCCTTGGCAACCAGATGTTTCAGTATGCTCTTTATGAGAAGCTGAGATCCATGGGAAAAGAAGTAAAATTTGATGATATCAATGAATACCGGGGTGAGAGGGCAAGACCGATCATGCTTGCGGTCTTTGGAATCACCTATCCAAGAGCTGACTGGAATGAGATCACGGCTTTTACAGACGGATCCATGAAATGGAAGAACCGGATCCGGAGGAAGCTGCTTGGACGAAGAGCAATTGAATACGAAGAGCAGGGATTTTTTGACCCGAAGGTACTCACCTTTGATAATATGTATTTAAAGGGAGCCTTTCAGAGTGAACGCTACTTTGCCGATATCAGGGATGACATCCAAAAGCTTTATACTTTTCCTGAGCTGGACGAAATGCACCTGCCTGAAAAGCTGTATATGGCTACAGAGGAGTATCTGCAGAGGATAAAGAGCGGAAGCTCTGTCGGTCTTCATATGTACCGCAGTGATTCCCGTACGGATGAAGAGCTGTATGAGGGGATCTGTACTGAGAAATACTATGAGGGTGCGGTGCGCTTTATGCAGGATAAGGTAAAGAATGCCACCTTTTATGTTTTCAGCAATGAGCCAAAGTGGGTGAAAAACTGGGTAGAAGGCCTGATCGAAAGCCAGCAGACCGAAGAAATGAGTAAAGAAGAGAAGGCGGCACTCAGGGAAAAATTTATCCTGGTAGAGAGCAATACAGAGTATACCGGATATCTGGATATGATGCTGATGAGTAAATGTGATCACAGTATTATCAGCAATTCCAGCTTCAGCTGGTGGAGCGCCTATCTGAATACCAATCCGGACAAGATCGTGGTAGCGCCTGACCGATGGAAAAACAACGTGGAAAGTGCAGATATCTATACAGATGGAATGGTTCTGATCGATCCGAGGGGCAGGGTGAACCGGAAGGAGCGTAAGGAATCATGAACATAATCAGAATGACAGGCGGCCTTGGGAATCAGATGTTTCAGTATGCATTGTATCTGAGGCTGAAGGAAATGGGCCGTGAAGTGAAATTTGATGATGTAACGGAGTATGCAGGCAGGGAGAATGCAAGACCGATCATGCTGTGGTGCTTCGGCATTGATTATGAGAGGGCTACAGGTAAAGAACTGAATACCATAACAGACGGGTTTATGAGACCCGTGGACAGGATCCGGAGGAAGCTGTTTGGGAGAAAAAGTCTGGAATACCAGGAGAATGGCTGCAATTTTGATCCGGTGGTATTGCAAAAGGAGCCGGCATATCTTACCGGCTATTTTCAATCTGAGAAATATTTTGCAGATATGAAGGATAAGGTGAGAAATGCCTTTACCTTTACGGACAGGGTGTATAAGATCCTTAAGCAGGATGGCTTTGGACCGGTTCTTGATCAGATTGAGAGCTGTGAATCCGTCAGTGTGCATTTCAGACGGGGAGATTATGTCAGCGGCAGTGCGATCTACGGGGGCAACTGTACCGACGCCTATTACCGGAAAGCGATCGAAGAGATCAGAAAAATACATCCTGATGCCACATTTTTCCTGTTCAGTAATGATGCACCTTATGTGAAGGAATGGGTCCAAAGGTTTTATCCGGGAGATCCGGCTTTTTTTGTTATAGAGGGGAGCGGCGAAGAAAAAGGATATCTGGATCTGCTTCTGATGAGCAGATGCAGGCATCAGATCGTGGCCAATTCCAGTTTCAGCTGGTGGGGAGCCTATCTGGATGCTTTCCCTGAAAAAATGGTGTTCGCACCGGCGAGGTGGTTCAATAATCAGGATTGCCAGGATATTTATACGGAAAATATGATCCGTATTGATGCAGAGGGAAATCTGGAGGATGAATAAATGTATCAGTCCGAGCTTTTGATATCCGTTATTGTGACGGCTTACAATATAGAAAAATATCTGCCAAGATGTCTGGACAGTCTGATCGCACAGACCTACCAGAGACTGGAGATCATTGTAGTGGATGACGGATCTACAGACAGGACGGGACAGATCTGTGACAGATATGCGGCAGAGTGTCCCCGTATTTCTGTGATCCACAAGGAAAATGGAGGTCCCTCTGCTGCCAGGAATGCCGGTGTTAAGATCGCAAAGGGCGATTATATCGGCTATGTGGATGGTGATGACTGGGTGGAGCCGGATATGTACGAGGAAATGCTGAGAGCCTGTACAGATCTGCAGGTACCGGTGGCGATCTGCACCTACAGACAGGTTGGAGAAGGTGCTGAAAAGATCCATCCCACAGGAAATGTGATGCTGCTTGACAGAAACCGGGCACTTGAGGTGTATATCTGCGACCAGGAGCAGTATCACATCTATCCGTCTGTCTGGAGCAAGCTTTTCCGCAGGGATATCATAGAGAATATCAGCTTCAGGGAGGGAAGGAAATCCGAGGACATCATGTATACCACGATGGCTCTGGTACAGGCGGAAAGCTGTGCCTTTCTTGATACACCTTATTATAATTACATGGTGGACAGGCAGGGCAGCATCATGAATGAGAGACTTCACGAGCGCCGCTTCCAGGATGAGATCCCTTTCTGGAGGGAGCAGGAGAGCTATCTGGCAGAGCATGGCTTCACAGAGCTGGCTGATAAGTCTTATTATTATTTCTGCAAGCGGATGCTTTATTATTTCCTGGATTTTAAGACAAGGGGCATGAAGGAGTCGGCAAGGAGGATTGCAGAGATGCTGACCGGAGAAAAGAAAAGGATCCGGGAGATCTACAGGAGCAGCTATGTGGCAAAGGGTGACCGGGCAAGAATGGCACTGTTTCTGAAAAGCCCGGAGATATATTATGACGTGGTGAAGCTTTATGACAGGGTGGTCATCCCGATGAGAAGTAAGGCGTGATCATGCAGGATGGAGCATGCTGTATACAGCAGTGAAAAATAAAAACAGATGGGAACAGACAAATGAAAAAGACAATCATTGTCATGCCGGTTGCAAATGAAGAAAACACAATGGGACAGATCCTGGATGAAATCCTTGCCCTGCCCTACGATAACCTGTATATCTATCCGGTAGTTGACAGCTATTCTAAAGACCGTACCGAGGAGATCATAAGAGAAAGAGAAAAAGCTTCAGATAAGGTAAAATGTATCTTTTACCAGGAATCCACCGGGGTGATCAGCTGCTATCTGGAGGGCTTTAGGCAGGCACTTGAGGATGGGGCAGAACAGGTGCTGGAAATGGATGGCGGCGGAAGTCATCTGCCGGCGGAAATACCACAGTTTCTCGACAGACTGGAAGAAGGGTATGACTGTGTCTGGGGATCCCGGTTTATGGAGGGCGGCTCCATGAGGGAGCAGCCATTATACAGGAGAATATTAAGCTTTGGCGGGACCTTTCTTTCCAATCTGGTACTTGGAACGAGGCTGCAGGATATGACAAGCGGATTCGAGGCATTCCAAAGAGAGGTGTTGGAGAAGCTGGAGCTTTCTCATTTTCTTTCCACCGGGCATATGTACCAGACAGAGATGCGCTTTTACTGCAGGAACCTGAATACTGTGGAGGTGCCGATCCATTATGTGGGTACGGCATCCAGTCTGAAGGGCAGCTCTGTTACAGAAGCTCTGAGGCTGCTATTCCAATTAAAAGAAAATGAGGGCATGATATGGAAAAAGTAAAATATCTGATCTTAGGAGCCGGACCGGCAGGACTTACCTTTGCCAACCGGTTAAAGGAGCTGTCTGAGGATTCCTTTCTGGTACTTGAAAAGGAGCAGGAGGCAGGAGGACTGTGCCGTTCAGTAATGGTGGATGGCAGTCCCTTTGACATTGGCGGAGGTCATTTTCTGGATGTGAGAAGACCTGCCGTAAATACTTTTCTGTTCCGTTTTATGCCAAAAGAGGAATGGAAGCTGTTTGAAAGAGACAGCAGGATCGTGATCGGGGATCAGCAGGTAGGACACCCCCTGGAAGCAAATATCTGGCAGCTTCCGGTGGATTCACAGGTGGAGGTATTGTCGTCCATTGCCAGAAGCGGCTGCAACAGCGGAAAGCAGAAGCCTGGGAAATTTAAGGACTGGATCATCTGGAAGCTGGGTGACAGGATTGCAGAAATGTATATGCTTCCCTATAACCGGAAAATGTTTGCGGATGAGCTGGATGAGCTTGGAACCTACTGGCTCGAGAAGCTGCCGGATGTATCCTTTGAAGATACGCTGCGCTCCTGCCTGGAGCACAGGGCTTATGGAAAGCAGCCGGGACATGCAAGCTTTTATTATCCTGAAAAATACGGCTATGGAGAGCTGTGGCTCCGTATGGCCGCGGAAATAGCATCAAATATACTGTATCAGGTGGATGTAACAGGAATTGATCTGGAGAAAAAGACTGTGACTGCTGCAGATGGACGTATATGGGAAGCGGAATATATTATCACGACGATTCCCTGGAGAAGCTTTGAAACGATAGAGGGAATGCCACAGGAAATCGTATCTTCTGTAAAGAAGCTGAAATCCAGTGCAATAGAAACGAGATACATCGGGGAAAAGCTGGATACAAAAGCCCAGTGGTTATATATTCCGGATGAGAAAAAGCCCTATCATCGTATTCTGGTAAGACACAATTTCTGCCAGGGCAGCAGGGGATACTGGCTGGAGACACGGAAGGAGCGGGTATCTCTTTACCGGGAGGAGGCAGAATTTACCTATATGAACGAATATGCTTATCCACTGAACACAGTAGGGAAGCCGGAGATCATGGACAGACTCCTTGGCTTTTGCAGGACAAAAGGGGTATATGGCCTGGGAAGATGGGGAGAACACTGCCATTATAATTCTGATCTGGTGGTAGAACTGGCATTAAAGCTTGCGGAGAAGATGTATGAAGAATCAAAAATGGATTAAGAGGATAGCTTTGAGCATGGCCGGGATCATAGTGTTTCTGGGAGCAATGCTGATACTTACCCATACGGCACAGAACAGCATTGCCAGTACGGAAATACTTCCAACGATCGATCCTGATCCGGTTTATGTGGTCTGTGAGGATGGAGAACCACTGACAATAACACTAAAGGCAGCGCAGGACTTTTCCATCAGTGGCTTTCAGCTGCTGCTTGTCAATATCTCTGAAAAGGACAGTGGAACGCTCAGGCTGACACTTAAGAATGAGGAAGAGGATGTGCTTCTGAATGAATCCTGCCCTGTTACCGATTTTACAGCAGGCAAGTGGGGAACCTTTCCGGGAAATGCTTCTTTTATAGAGGGAGAAAACTATCAGCTGACGATCCGGGCGGAGGGAGCAGAGCCCTATTTTATGCAGGTTCCGGAAGGGTGGGGCAGAGAGCTGCCTTTTGAAGAAGCTGTATGGCAGGACCAGGAAGTGTTACCCTATGGCATTTCCCTTGGTATTCTGCAGACGGAGCAGACACATGTTACATACGGAGATATTTTTTATTATTCTGTTCCGGTCTGTATCCTGCTCCTTATCGCATGGCTTTCCCTGGTATGGATCGGCAGAGAACAGATCTGTGCTGTATTTCAGAAGATTCCTTTTGAAAAATGGATTGACAGCTATGGAAGTGACTGCTTTCTGCTTCTTCTATTCGCTGCGATCTGTATCAGTATCTATGCAAGGGCATATCTGAATGGGATTTATATTTCAGCTGATTCTGCCGGATATATGCGGGAGGCAGAAAACCTGGTACAGGGAAATGGCTTTCAGTATGATGGCATTGCCGGATACCGTTCCTGGTTTGCCAACTGGCCGATCCTGTATCCGGTGATGATCGCAGGGATCATGCTGATCACGGGAGCAAATGCCTATCTGGCATCGAAAATAGTGGCTATGGTCACAGTTTTTTTACTGCTCGTGGTACTGCGGCTCTGCTTTAAAAGGGAGGCATGGCTGTATGCGCTCTGCCTGACCAATACAGGCTTTCTGACACTGTGCTATTATACCTGGAGCGAGATCCCCTTTATTTTATTCATGCTCTGCTTTGGCTTGATACTGGCCAGAATACTGCAGGATGAAAAAACAGATGCGAAATGGTATATGCTTCTTGGCATCATGGGACTTTCCTGCTTCCTGACCCGGTATTATGGTATTTATGTGTGGATCGTAACAGGGGTTTATATTCTTATCCTTTTTTTTCTGTTTCAAAGGAAAAAGGATAAGGCCTACCTGATACGGGCAGGGAAGCTGACACTGACAGCGCTGGTATCGGGACTTTTGAGCGTTGCTTACCTGGCCATGAACAAGATTATGAATGGAATGGCATCGGGGGTGAGCAGAACTATGTGGTGGGATGATTACCAGGCGCTCACCAATGATCTGATCGAAAGCCTGCTGACAGAATTTTTCAATATCTTTTCCCTGGCAATACCGGAGAGACTGGAAAATTATCCTTATAACCTGAAGGTATTTCTGATTGTGCTGATCCTTGCAGGACTTGCAGCTTTTATTTTCAGGAGCTGCAGACATTTTACCAGAGAATCGGTGCTGATCACGATGGGAATTCTGTATGATGTGATTTTTATAGGCATCCGCTATGTGTCATCCATGGACAGCTTTTATTTCCGCTTTTTCGAACCGGGTACATTCCTGATCTGTATAGGGCTGGCCGGCTTACTGCTGCCTTATGTGAAGGGCAGGAAGCCGTTTAGGTTCTTTGGCATGGCAGTGACAGTGATCACCGTGCTCTCCGTCCTTTCCCTGCAGGCAAATGGGGAGCTGAATGCTTCAGATTGTTATTATAATGCGGTGGCAAGGCAGTGGGAGGAGGCTTATGCGGAGATCCCGGAAAGATCGGTAGTGATCTTTGATGATATTGATTATCGCTCCGCATGGTACAGGGCAGATGTGGTGGACGGCATGATCACACCGCAGGATACATTGGAAAGCCTTAAGGAAACCTATTACGGCTCTGATTACCTGTGTATTCGTAAGACATTTGCAGAGACAATGCTGGAATCCGGGGAATATGAGGAGCATGTAAGTGACTGGCTGGCTGAGGGCCTGCAGAAGTCAGAGGATGACAGAGAGTATGTGGTACTGGCACTGAAGGATTAATCAGTGCCAGCCTGTTCATAGATCGCATCATAATCATAGCTGCTGAAGAACTCCCTTTCAGCAGCCAGCTTTTCCAGATAGTTTTCACGGGTAACAAGGCATTTATCCTCTGCGATCATCTGAAGCAGCATGGAATTTACTTCACCGTTGTAGTGACCGTCGTCACAGTAGTAATCGGTATTGCAGATGATATCATACTGATCAAAGAAGTTATAGAGCCTTACATTCGGGCAGTCAAGCAGAAGCTCGGTAGCGGTCTGCTCAGCCTGAAGCTGCCTGTCCAGGGTTCCCTTCAGCATGAGAGCATCGAAGTAGCAGATGCTGTAAGGCGGGTACATGATATAAAAAGTCACATCCGGATACTGGCTGACAAGATCAACCACATTTGTATTGATCGTCTGCACTACCTTCGCCTTTTCTTCAGGACCAAAGCCGGTATCTGCCGGAATGGTCACATTTTCTCTGTCATAGGACTGCAGAATATAGTCTAGTCCACAGTCTCTTTCCCAGGAAGAATATTCATCCATAGTAGTGCTTTTCGTGTGCGATAGCGTCATGCGCACGTTGGAAAAAACACCATGATAAAGAATGGATTTATTAAATAAATAAGCGGTATCATTCCATGGATTGTCATCATAAAGATAGGTTGGATAATCTTCATACTGCTTCCAGTCATAATCCCTGAGAAATCCATTGTAATCAACGACCCAGAGCACTGTTTTCAGCTCCGGATTGCGCTTCAGGGCACGCTTAAGATTTTCAGAAAGCTCCTGATAGCCTGCACCGGAGAAGGTTTCTTTAACCGCATTGGTTCCAAACAACTCGTCCATTTCACTTGGCTTAAAGTTCTGCGCCATGGAAGTACCGGTGATCATGGCGTCAAAGTCAAAATGCCGGGAGATCCCGTCATTGGTATAGCGCTCCTCATACAGCCTGTAGGATAAAAAGGAAAAGGGCTTATGATAATGGAAGTAGGGATCTACGACCACCACAACAAGACCGGTCAGAAGTAACAGGCCGGTAAGGACACTAAGACATCTACAGAACCATTTCCTGGCGGCTGCTTCAGACTGATCATTTCTGCTATTATTTAAATTTTCTGAATGCTTTTGATTTTCCATATTTGTGTACGCTCTTAAAAAGTAAAATACAGGAATTCACTGATTTCTGCAAGGGACAGGATACTCCAGAATAAAAGCCCTGCTGTCACAAAACATTTCCATATCATTTTTTTACGGGTTCCCTTTTCAGTACCAAAGGTGAACAGTGCCATTTTCTCCTGCGTATTTTTCATGGTAAAGCATGCCACCACTAGAATCACAATAAACAGGGTCAGCATCAGCCATGGCCTTGATTCCATAAGACCGCCGAGACCTGCCCGGTAGAGAAAACTGATCTCGATGACATCCATAAATTTGTCACGAATAGGCTGATAGAGAGAAAAGCCACCGGAAAACAGTCTGCCAAACAGCGCCATGGAATCAGAAAGGGAAGGTGCCCGGAAAATGCTCCAGGCCAGTGTTACGAAAATAAAAGTAAATCCTTTCCGGAGAAAAACAGGTATTTTCCGGTCTTTCATCCGAAGTGCTTTTTCAAGTACATTCAGAAGTCCGTGAAGAGCACCCCACAGGATAAAAGTCCAGTTGGCACCATGCCATAACCCGCTGATCAGAAACACGATCATGACATTGAGCAGGGTTCTTGACAGTCCCTTACGGCTCCCGCCAAGAGGGATATATACATATTTGGTAAAGAATCTTGTCAGAGTCATGTGCCATCTGTCCCAGAAGTCCGTGATAGAAACAGCTTTATAGGGAGAATTGAAGTTGATCGGCAGATTCAGATTCAGCATCCTGGCGATTCCGAGGGCCATATCACAGTAACCGGAGAAATCGAAATAAATCTGAAGGGAATAGCTCAGCATTACAAGAATCGTACTGAAGGTGTTCAGTTCAGAAATACTGGCATATCCGACAGAAACAACCTTAGCCAGGGTATCGGCGATCAGTACCTTTTTCGCAAGACCAAGGGAAAAAGCATACAGCCCCTGTCCCAGGTGGATAAAAAGCACCTTTTTGCGTTCCGGATCCTGAAGCTGGGGAATCAACTCACTGTGGTAAACGATAGGACCAGACGAAATGCTTGGGAAAAAGGTAATATAAGCCAAATAATCAGAAAAACGATATCCCGCACAATCTTTCCGGTAGCAGTCTACAGCATAGGAGATCTGCTGGAAGGTATAAAAACTGATACCAAGAGGCAGAAGAAGCTGCAGCGGTGAAAAATCGGTATCAAAGGCCAGGTTTATATTTTCCAGGAAGAAGCTGGAATATTTATAAACAAAAAGCAGGCCAATGTTCCATATGAGCAGGATGATCAGATATATCCTGCGTTTCGCTGTTCGTCCTGTCTTCTGCATGAGACAGACAAGGGCATAATTGACCACAATACTGACAAACAGGATCAGCAGGGCAGAAATACTGTTGTAGCCATAAAAGCCAAGGGACATGGCGGTAAGGAAATATACGGCCGCCCTGGAATGACCTCTTGAGCCAAGAAGATAATAGCCAAGCAGTACTATAGGCAAAAATAAAAATATAAAAATATAGGAGTTAAACAGCATGGCTAGAAAGTCCCTTTTTAAAGTATTTCTTGTATAGCATATATGCTATAAACAGGCATAGCGTCAGGAGAGATATGATCTCAGAAATTCTCCATAATACAGGCTCGGAGTAATATATGTGGATAGTACTGCTGAAGCCGGCAGGAATGAGAATACACATCCGCTGGTTCTCCCCTGTTGTGATATTTAGTTCTCCTTTATCGAAAGAGGCATGATAACCCTTGTATGGGATCAGCGGAAGCTCAAGGTATCCTTCCTGTGAGGAAGCATTGTCAATACGTATACTATAGTCTAAATGTTTGGCCTCGACAACCTTGAAGGTGGTTTGATCAGGATTGGATATAGTGATTTCAGGACTTATATCAGCCGTATTGAAACCGTCAAATAGATATTGGCCATTGTAAACAGCGCCAATACTTAAATCCCGGAAATCATTTTCGTGCTCAAAGGGGATCATGGAATCATTGTACTGGAAGATATATTCGCTTCCCTGCCAGACAAAACAGAGAATAAGTAAAACAGAAATGGAGTTGATCCATTTTTTCTGTTGAGGCAGCTGTTTCATGAATGCATGATATAATAAAATAAACAGGAGTGGTAAAAGAGCTGCTGCTATGGCCAGGAATCTCCAGGCAAACTCAAATTTCATAAAAAAGTAGAATAAAAATGGGCAGTATGCCTCCAGCCATTTATAAGGGAAAAGATTGGTAGCTATATAGATGGCTGATAAACAACAAAACAGAGGCTTTGATAACAATCCTTTACTTTTCCCGGTATTGTAAATCAGAATGAATCCCAGACAGAAAAGCAATAAAACTAAAGCTGCTGGACCAAGAGACATCGGCATATCATGATACATACCGGTTAAGTCCTCGCGTACATCACCAACTGCGTTAAAGGTGTTAGTAAACAATTGGGAAATATAGGCACTATATTGGTAAATGGGTCTGTACTCTGTCTGAATCTGTAATGGAGTTGCAATGTATAGATCTAAAAAGGGTACTATAAATGATAAGTTAAGACATAATGTAAACAGTGCGGTTTTTCCAAGGCATAACAGAACTTTAGGGCAAAAGGTCTTTTTGAAATTTATAATTAAAAATATAATGATAAAAAGGCAGGTCATAATTGTGCCTAAAATATGAGTCTGAAGAAGACCGGTTATTCCTATACCAAGAAAAATCCAACTGGCTTTTGAATTATCAGCCTTTGCGTCCTCAGGTTCATCACCACAGGAAAACATGTTCCAAAGACCGAGGATTACGAATGGAAGAAAAGCCATGCCAGAGAATGCGCCAACAGCAGCTCTGGTATATGTGGCTACCAGACGATGCAGGGACATGGTATATATTGCAGTACCGGCAAGACCCAGGTATGGAGAGCGGCTGATTTTCCTGAAACAATAATATGAATTCAGTATTGTCAGTATATTTATAAAAAGGACATAGGTTTTGTATGCACTGCTGAGAGAAAAACCTAAAACATACAAAATAGCAGGAAAATAAAGAAAAACATCACCATAAAATACACCAGTAGCATATCCGTAACCGGCTAACCATTCCGGCTGTATCTTTACTGGAAATATACCATCCTGTAAACCGGTGGCAATAGAATAAATTCGATAATAATGAAAACGAAGATCATAACCCTTGGGGATATAATTCATAGTCATGGGCAGCTCAATCATAAATAACAGCCCGAAAAGTCCTAATAACACACATCTCTGTTGTTTGGACAGCTGGTAAATACCATAGGGATGACTGAAGAAAAAGAAAATACAGGTATCAATAAAAAGGAACAGAACAAATAAGCGGATAATTGTAGATACAATAGTCTTTTTGTTGAGAGGTGTAATGGTAATCTGACTGATAGTTACAGTGTCATTAATATTATTATCCATAATAGCTCTTACATCGACAGGAGTATTGCCCTTTTTTATATAAAAACGAAAGCCTATATGCTGGCTTTGATTTGTAAGCATTACAGATTCAGAGCTGATCCATTCTGCATCTTGGCTGGATGCAGAGATATGAGTTCCCACAGTGCTTGTACAGGGAGTGGAGGATTGAAAGATAACATCCGTCTGGTAAATGCCGGAATTAAGTTCAATAGTGGGGGAAATAAGCCTTCTGTCAGTGCCGGAATAATTACTGTCTATGGTATTGACATTATTAAGCATGACAAGAGAACCTTCTTCGTTTTGAACAAATGTATAGCTGGATGGATCCAGCTCGATGACGGATTTATTTTTGCTTTCCATTAGCTGATAAATGAAAGCGCATAATATGATCAATGCTTCGAGAATACATATCGTGAGAATGATTTTTTTACTTTTTTTCATGTTGACTAACCTCCGCTGAGATTATAAGGGTATAATCAATAATTGTTTACTGTTTTACTTCTCCATCATGACTAAGAAGTGAAACAGAGAGAACACCGTCAAGGCGAGAAAGACTGTTTACCAGTTCCTTTTCGTTTTTGGATCGGGTTTCATAAATAAGATCCATGCTTCCGGAAGAAATATTTTTGGATTTTAGTTTATAGTATCCAGCATTCTGCTGGATCAGAGCAAGAATGTCATCTTCCCGGTCGGCAGAATCAGCATTGATGATCAAAAGGTAAGGACTGATACGTACAGGAAAAAGATCCAGGATGAGAAGACCAATTGTTACAAGTACTGCCAGGATTACAGCAATCTTATACAGTCCTGCACCACAGATAATACCGGTGCCGATAGACCAGAACAGGAACAGCAGATCCATAGGATCCTTGATGGCAGTACGGAATCTTACGATGGAAAGAGCACCGACCATACCAAGTGAAATGACGATACTGGACTGCATGGCGAGGATAATACCGGCTGTAACCACAGAAATAATAGCCATGGAAATATTAAAATTCTTAAAGTAGAAGGCACTTTTCGTTACTTTCTTATATACAATGAAAATGTATACAGCGATCAAAAAGGTGATGATCAGGGTAGTAAAGATTTTGGCATTTGACATATCTGCATAAGAAAATCCCTCTAATACAGATTTTTTGATAGCATCATTGAAATTCATAGTAAATTCCTCACATTCGTTAGTATTGGTTATAATTTCTTGCATAGGCATATTTGGAAAAAGCACTTTGTTGTAAAGTGCCAAGTGCCAGCACATCAGTAATATATTCGGGAAGAAACTCATCATATTTTACTTCCAAAATATGAATGCCGTTTGGCAGTAATGGAACAGAATCGATTCTCGGATCAAGAAAAGAACTGATTTTATTACTGCTGCTGATGTTTTTGTCAAAAGTGATCCTTACATTTCCGCGAGTGTCTGTAAAGGCAGTACGGATATATTCTACAATGGTGACAGGGAGAAATCCATTTCCTCTTATAACAGTATAAAACTCTTTCTGCAGATCAGTAGACTGTATATACAGAGGAGGTATATTGCCTGCCATATAAGTAATGCAATCAGTTAAAGAAATAGTGGAGACTTTTTTTCGAGTCATGCCATTACATTTTTGCTTCTTTTCTAATTTGATCAATTGAGAACTGGCATTGTATATTCGAATACGGTATTTAGAACGATTATTCGATCCAGATTCATTTTCTTTTAGACAGGAATTGTACCTGTCATCGAAATAGAGACTGCGAATAGCATAGCTGTTTCCCTCTTGATGGACATCCGTATGCATCAGTGGCTTCAGGCGATATTCTATTATTTTCAGTTCCACATCAGAAACTATGAATTTTAATTCGTGTCGATAATCCATAATAGATCCTTTCAGCAAAAGATAAATATACAGATTGTTTAATAATTAAGGCTGTTTTTATATAAATCATTATAATAACTGTCAAGAAAAGCAATTCGGCCATAAATGTATTCATAAAACTGGGATTCCTGCCAGTGATCACAGGTTGGTGGCCATTTCTGAAGATTTCTTGCATAAGCACCAGAGCCATGCAGGTAGGCGAGCTCCTGATCCAGCATTTGGATTATGCTTTCAGGAGTGATGATTTCCTGACGGAGTTCCTGCCAGCGTGTCAGAAGCTGCTCAGATATTTCGGGCGGGTTTACCTGATAAAGAGAGATCATATCTTCGCTGAAGCCATCGGGTGAGGTGATATTTTCTTCCTTATATCTGTTAAAACCACAGTTATAATCATCTACCCAGGAATTACCCCAGGTCATATTCAGATCCCAGGGAATCTTTATGAACTGATAACTTCCATTTGAGTGATATTCAGCTTTAAAATATACATTTTTCATAATATTATCCATACCATAGATCAGTTGGTTGAATAAATTATAGTCAATGGCGTTTTCCATATTGAGAAGAGATTTCGCTTTTTCATAATCAGGTGTCTGCTCTGTGTTAAACATAGAGATCCAGGTACGCATAGGATTCCAGTCAGAGTCATCAAAGTCCTTTGGATATTCAATTGTCACGATTGGTGATTCTGGTTCCTGACCGCAGGGGTAGAAATCAGCTTCTGATGCAAATTCCTGGGAACGGTATTTGTACAAAATATCATGGGAGCTCAGAGAAGCTGATTTCTTATCAATTCGTTCAGAAAGACCATATACGCCACGATATTCCTGATCTACAAATAATTCTACATATTCCATGGAAATGCCCTCATCATTTGCAACACTATTTGACGATGCAATTTTCTGCCATACCTGATAGGACAATTTATTATGGATCAGACCTGCATCATCGTAAAGGGCATTCAGAATCCAGTCATCATCTTTTCTCATGCCAAGAAAGGATTTCTTGTGATCCAGGTTGAGCTTATAGCCTGCTTTTTCATAGTTCATAGTTGTGGCACCTCTTTTGTGCCAGTTACAATCTACGGCCTGAAAATCGGTACTGCTGTGATATTGGTCATATATCCAGACATTGCCTTCCCATTTGAGAATGTCATTATTGTTATCTTCCTCCTCGTTTGTTGTTTCTTCACGGTATATGGCAGCATCAGATGAAAGACACATGACGGGCATACCGGTAAAGTAAACATTATACATCCACATCTGTGTATCACGGATCCAGAAGAGCCGGAAAACACGATTCTGACTGATGGCTCCTAATTTATCGGAAAACCCCTCTTCATCCTCCAGAAAATACAGATTACCATCAGGGATGGATAGCTTGCCATCATACCTGTTTTTCGAAAGATCCTGAGGAATCAACAGCATATTCTGTTCAGAATCATAGGCTATAGAATTGCCATTAAAAGCTATTTCCGGATCTATGAAAGTATCTTCCTTTCCTACAGAAAGCTGCTCTATCTGTTCGTAGGACAATATATCAGTAGAGAGTATTTGATTATGTAAGCTGCCATGGTTGGAATCTGCATAGAGATAAATGCCAAGCAACAACAGGGAAACAGCAACAAAAAGCACCGTTTTATATATTTTTTTCATAAAATACCTCATTCGTCAAGCTGGACGAAACGATTTTAATATAAAGGTTATAAAAAGTAATACAGAACCTATACTATCATATTTGCTAGATGGATGCCACTTTTGATTTTCCTTGAGTTTCCGTACTTTTATCCACACTTCCCTGCCTTCACAGGTTCTGCTATAAACAACTTTCAAAAAATGCCCAAAATATGAGGAATCCTATTCCTTTTTGATGTAAAATTTAAGTGACCAAACAAAAATCTACTAAACAAAAAGAAGGAGGATTCCTCATGATCAATTTTACATCAAATACTTATCAAATGAAACGGGAAATTTTATCTTTTTTCAAATAAAATTTCAAAACACCTGTCCAAGCCGGACAAGAAGTTTTCTGCCGATATGACTTACGGTATGCTTGCTGCCGGAAGCTGTCTTTTAACCGATGTTGTGGATCAGCTTCATGAAAATACTAAAAAGGTCAATTCTGTTGAACGGCTGACCAGACATTTAAACAAAGGTACTTCCTCCACCGCACTTAAATCTTATCTTATCACCATCCGTAAATGGGCTCCGCAGGAACCTGTCATACACATCGATGACAGTTCTCGAAAATTCATTCCTCAAAGGAAAAGAACTTTACGTCCAATAATGATGTAACCTTTTCTGCAATGGAACGTGGTGCAGCTCTCTTTGGCAAAGCAACCTTTGCCATGGACAGAGGCTACGATGACAACAAGATGTTTCTGAAACTTGATGAACTGCAACAGGACTATGTCATCCGTCTTACTGCCAAAAGAAAACTCTTCTTCCATGGAAAATGGGTTCTTGCCACACAGCTTCGTAATCAGAGAAAGGGTAAGATCAAAACTGCCCTGACATACAAGGGTCAAAAGCACGATGCCTATCTTTCTCATGTGAAAGTGCAGATTACCGCTTCAAAGAAAGATATTTATCTCGTACGGGTTTACGGCATTACGGAACATCCCATGATGCTTGCAACTAATAAGAAAATCAAATCCAAAGAAGACGTGGTAAATATCGACCTGACTTACTTTTCCAGATGGCACATTGAGGAATATTTTCGCCGTAAAAAGCAGATGTTCCAGTTTGAAAACTTCCGTGTGAGGAAGCTCGCTGCAATCATACAGAAAGCAGACCCACTAAAAGAAAAAAGTTCAGTTCAGCTATTACCGGTTAGCTAAAGGTATCTCCGGCATACCGTCAACTCTGCCTTAAGCTGACCACTTAAAAAGTACATTCTGCGGAAACTCAAGTGTTCAAATTGCACAAATATAGAAATGTTGTTATAATCCCATCTTTGACACTTTGTAGAGTGAAAAACAGCCATAATCCCAGTATTTAT
>NZ_JAXXXI010000050.1:0-43464 GCF_037359455.1 Suilimivivens sp. | reverse complement strand
GACAATATACCGATAAGTCTATCTATTTTCATCGTTTCTTACACTCCATACATATTATACCTGATTCAACACGACAGCTATATGTCATGTTTATTATATCTGCGAAAAATTTTTCTGTATACAATAGAATGCACGCTCCGCAAACATTCTATTGTCATGAACAAAAAGCCTACGAACATCAGATTTTATTCCCAATGTCCGAAGGCTCAATAACATTAGTTGAATTTTCTCCATCCGATAAGCCAAGTTAGCCTATGATTCACTTGGAATCATCTGAAAATACTTCAACGCCTCTTCAATCGCTATTTCTTTTTCTTTTGGACATTCCTGCTGTCCGCCCTTCTCAGATTTTGGCTTATTATAGTTCTCTCTTTCTATAATTCCATGATTCTGCTTTATCTGTGCAATATACAGATTAGATACCTTCATCCCATCATTATGCTTTGCCACATACTTCTTTCCTCATAAGTAGCCTGTCTACGCTCCGCTTCGGTCCGCGCTGGGCAAAGGTCCCCTGGACCTTTAGCGCCTCTCAGCCGCCGTTAAATCCATCTCGTCCATGTCAAGTCTCACATTCACATGATGCTTCGCTTCGTGGAGTTTGGACAATAAACATACTGTCTCCACATGCACGGTCATTGGGAACTGATCCACCGCCCGCCACTTTTTCAGCTCATAGCCACCCTCGCAGAGGATCTTCAGATCTCTTGAAAGAGTCGCACTGTCACAGCTCACATATACGATCCTCTCCGGCTTCATTTTCAGCATGGTATCAAGACAGGCTCCGTCACAGCCCTTTCTGGGCGGATCTACCACGATCACATCTGCAAAGATCCCTTCCTGTCCATATTTCTCTGGCAGTACCTCCTCTGCCTTTCCTACGAAAAATTCTGCATTAGTGATGTGATTTCTTTCTGCATTCTTCCGGGCATCCTCAATGGCCTGTGGAATGATCTCCACGCCATAAACCTGCTTTGCCCTGCCGGAAAGGAAAAGAGAAATCGTTCCAATCCCGCAGTACAGATCCCAGACCGTTTCCTTTCCGGTAAGTGCTGCATAGGAAAGTGCAAGGCTGTACAGCTTCTCTGTCTGAACAGGATTGACCTGATAAAAGGACAGTGGAGAAATAGAAAAGGTGATCCCCTGATCTGTCAGTGCAAAATCATGCAGGACATCCCTTACATGGATCGTGTCCTGTATCCGGTCATTACCCCAGATCGTAGTGACCTCCCCTCCCATGATGACATTCGTTTTTTCAAGATTATGGCTTAAGGAAATACTGGTCATTCCCGGTATCTCCTGAAGGAGCCGGATCAGGCGATCCTGAAAGGGGAGTTGCTTTCTGCTGTTGATCACAAGGCACACCATCAGTTCTCCGCTGGTAAAACCTTTTCGGATCAGTATATGTCGGATCAGCCCCTTGTGGCTCACCTCATCATAAGCCGGAACATGATTTTCCCTCATATAGGTAAGAACTGCCTGCAGGATCACCTGATTCTCTTCTGCTCCGAGATAACATTCTGTATTTTCAATGATACTGTGTGTTCTTCCCGCATAAAATCCAGTCACCGGCTCGCCATCCTTGTTCTGTCCCACCGGATACTGAGCCTTATTACGATAACGGAAAGGACATTCCATTCCCACAACAGGCTCGCCCGTCTCATCTACCAGCTTCTCCGAAAAGCCTCCGATATGAATCAGCTGATCACGGACCTTCCTCTGCTTAAAGGCAAGCTGTTCCTGATAATCCATCGCCTGGATCTGACAACCGCCACACTGTCTGTACAGCTTACAGGGCGGCTCTGTACGCCAGTCAGAAGGCTTCAGGATTTTTTCCACCCTGGCATAGCCATAGTTTTTTTTGACCTTGGTAACCCTTGCCAGGATCCGGTCTCCGATCACAGTGTCCTTGATGAAAAAGGGATAGCCGTCTACCTTGCCTATCCCTTCTCCATCATGACTTATATCTATAATTTCTGTTTCTATAGTGTCATTCTTTTTAAAGCTGTTTTCTCTGTTTTTCACGCTTTTCTCCGCCCTGTTTCTGCGTTATTATGGCTTCCTGCTATTATTCCATTCTGGTTCCTGTCAAATTGGAATCAAACAGTCTGTTGAAGCCAAGCCATCCGTTATTATCCTTGCTGTTTTCCAGAATCTCAGTAAAGGTCTCCATCTTGGCATCCGTATTATCTGCGAGGTTTAGCGCCATGGCTTCCATGATCGCAGGTTTCTTTGGCGAACCAAATTCATATTCCCCATGATGCGCAAGGATACAGTGCTTCAGTTCATTCGCCAATACTTCTGGGAAACCTGGGATATTCCGCACCTTCTCACCGATCATTTCCACACCGATCACAATATGACCAAGGAACTGTCCTGCGTCGGTATAGTCATTTTCCGGGAAAAGAGAAATCTCTCTGGTCTTTCCCATATCATGACAGATTGCTGCTGTGATCAGCAGATCTCTCTTTAACAGTGGATATGTACTACAATAATAATCGCAGAGCTTTGTTACACCGAGTGTATGCTGAAGCAGGCCTCCCACAAATCCGTGGTGCACCGTTTTGGCTGCGGATGACTGCTTAAAGGCACTGATAAACGCCTGATCCTTTACGAAAAACTCCTGGAGCAGCTGCTTCAGATATGTATTTTCCACTCCGTTAATATAAGAAAGCAGCTCCTGATACATTTCTTCTCTGTCGAACCTGCTGACAGGCAGATAATCCGCAGGCGCATATTCACCTTCCTGACACTTACGGATTCTTTTGACATTGACCTGCAGCACTCCCTGAAAGCTGGTAATATCTCCATACACCTCGATATAATCCAGGGAATCAAATTCTGCGATACCTGCATTATTGGGATCCCACACCTTTGCGTCTATGGTTCCTGTTTTATCCTGAAGTACCACTGTATCATAAGGCTTTCCATTCTTTGTTACCGCCGAGATCTTGTGTTTACAGAGGTAAATATCAAACACTCTGTCACCGTCTTTATAATCTTTAATATATTTCATTTCTACTTTGCCCTTTCCTTTTGTTCATGATTTTTCTCTTATCGGGTTCCCAACGTTACGGGAAGCTCCATTTCCGTATAGCCTTCCGGTCCCTGACGAAGCAATGTCAACGTCATAGTTTCTTCCGGCTCCATATCCATCATACCATTGATCAGCTCCTGATAACTGGTAACCTTGGTATCTCCAATTCCGGTGACCACATCTCCGCTCTGTATACCTGCCGCCATTGCCGGCGAATCCATGTCTATTTCCATGATATAGGCTCCATAAGGTACGTCGAGTTCCTCATGCACCTGCAACGTCACATCTGCACCATGGATACCAAGATACGGAATATCCTTATCATTTGACATTCTCTCGATCAGCTTCCGGAGATCCGTGATCCCTATAGCACTGACCAGATTTCTGGTATCACTGCTGTTATGGGAGGAATCTATGATACCTATTACCTGCCCGCTTAAATTCACAAGAATGCCCGTGGCAGAAGAGCTGCCGTAAATATCAGTAGTGATCCATTTATATCTGGAATCAGGAAGATCGACCGTACTGCCTGCAGAGGTTACAAAGCCGTAACAGACAGACCCGGCAACACCCGCAGGCTGTCCAAGTGCAATAACCGGGTTTCCTATGAGGTTGCTTCCGGCAGATGTTCCCAGCTTAACCGGCTCTGCAGCCTGCAGCGTTGTCCTCTTCATAGTATTTTTTTCTACTGCAAGAATAGCCAGTCCTGTATTACTGTCCTTTTTTTTCAGTTCAGCTTCATATTCCAGTTCATCGCTGAATGTGATTTCCAGAAGCTCTGCGTCTTCAACAGCTGGATAATTCGTCAGAATCAGAAGTTCTTTTCCATTATCTGCTATGATCACTCCGGCAACAGATCCCTCATTTTTATATACATTATTAAACCAGTCCACATCTGAGGTAATTCCAACCACTGTCACCATGGAAGACTGCACACTCTTCGCAACTGCCGCCAGTGAATCGTAAAGCGATGTATAATCCTCGACACCTAGCTTCATCTCGGAAAGCACCTGGGCGATCTGCTCATCTTCCAGTACCGGTGTCACAGGTTCCGGGGACATTTCGGAATCATCTGCGATCATATCCTCCGGCAGGATCTCTTCTGACTCTTTCTCTTCCACGAGTACTACAGTAGACGGCTTTTCTTCTGGATAAAGGCGGTTGCTTATGACCGGTTCCAGAAGAAGAAAGGTCAGACACGCTACCAGTCCGAAGATCACAGCCATAGCTGCTGTGATAATTGTTTTCCTTATCAGTTTTTTCCGGTTTAAGGGACGCTGCTTGATGGTCTCTTTCAAAAAATCCGTTCTATCCTGATTCTGCTGTTCTTCCATACAGATTTCTCCTTATTCCTCTTCCCTTTTCTCCTCTTTAAAAGCAAAGAATCTCTGACCAAAGTAATTCAATATTACAAACAGTCCCATGCCACATACCATGGCGATATTGTCCTGCCATTCTGTGGAAAGTCCGCTTAAAAGAAGCAGGATCAGCTTCTTTGCACCACCATATGCGATCAGATAACACACGGTAATGTTTAAAATGAATTTAAGGATGACAACCGGAGATTTACTTTTATTTTGAAAGGTAAAATATTTATTCAGGAAATAGCTGCATATGCTGCCTACTATATAATTGGCTGCAGAAGAAATCCAGTATGACAGATGCAGCAGATTGTAAGCAAGAAACATGACAGCCGTCCCTACGACTGTATTGACAACACCTACCAGTACAAATTTCAGGAAGGTTATATCCAGTTTACCTTTCAGCTTTTCGATCACGTCTGTATCCTCTTTTCCATATATTCTCACATGATAACAGTATAAAATTTTACAGCCCTTTTTGCAAGAAAGAATCCTGCAAGCAGGATTCTCCACCTAGAACGGGTCATTTCCGATGACATAAAAAAGCCTGAGGATCACAGATCCTCAGACCTTACTTAACTATAGTCGGGGTGACGTGATTCGAACACGCGACCTCTACGTCCCGAACGTAGCGCTCTACCAAGCTGAGCCACACCCCGATTTCATACGACATTAGCTATCATACAATTTTTAGACCAAATTGTCAATACTGAAAACCTGCTATTCAGATGCAATTCGGCATTCAGAGAAATCCGCAGAAGCTCTGTTTTTAAAAGCACGGCAGATGAACTGCTCCTGCAGCTTCCTGCCATGCTTTTATTTCAGGCGGATCAGTGCTTATTCTGTCTCCTGTTTATGTAATCGATCAGCATCTCAGCAGTTACATCTTCTCCAAGCTTACTGCTGTTAATAGATACATCATAATTACGGGAATCACCCCATTTACCCTTACAGTAATAATTGTGATAATTCTTCCGCTTCTTATCCTGACGAACCATAAAGGTTTCTGCCTCATCCCTGTTCATTCCATAAATACGTACGACACGGTCAACCTTACTCTCCCAGTCACCGAGGATGAAAATAGAGATCGTTCCAGGATACTTCTTTAATACGTCTTCAGAGCAGCGCCCTACCACCACGAAGGATTCTCCGGATTCTGCTTTTTTTCTCAGGTAATCAAACTGCATATTGGCAAGGTTCTCTTCCGCAGAATTGGAATAACCCTTAACAGTTCTTGTCATAAAGAGATTTCTTGGAACCTCATCATACTTCTCAAGGTTCTTTACCTCTACGCTTTTCTCATTGGCAATCTCCTGCAGAAGGTTCTTATCATACAGATTCAGTCCATAGTGCTTTGCGAGAATCTCTGCGATCTCATGTCCGCCTGAACCGAATTCACGTCCTATAGAAATAATAAGCTGTTTTTCCATTGATGCTGCCTCCTTTTATAAGTATCTTACAAAGATAAATAACATGGAGAATAAAACTACCATAATGGTTGCAGGTGCAACTTCCTTACAGTACTTGCCCCATCCAATAGGATGACCATGCTTGGCTGCAACAGCAGTACCAACAACATTCGCAGATGCACCGATCGGTGTTGCACTTCCACCGATATCTGTTCCCATGGAAAGTGCCCATGCCAGAGTGGAAAGGTCTACACCCTGTGCTACGGCAAGACTCTTGATAACAGGAATCATGGTTGCTGCAAATGGTATATTATCTACAAAGGCACTGGCAATAGCGGAACCCCAGATGATAATAGCGATCATCAGCTTGATATTTCCTCCGCTGACTTTGGCGATCAGACCTGCGATCACTTCCAGCACACCAGTCTGCTCCAGACCACCTACTACAACAAACAGTCCGACAAAGAACAGCAGCGTCTTGTAATCTACCTTTTTCATCAGCTCTACAGCTTCCTTACCAGATGTGACCAGTGTCAGGATGGCTATGCCAAGTCCGATGGTTGCAACGGTAAGTCCTGTCTGTGCATGTGTTACAAGAAGAACTACTGCAAGTGCAAATATAATGCAGCTGATGGTAAAGCTCTTCTTATCCCTGATGGCTGTTTTGGGATCCGGAAATGCGGATGTATCTACAGTTCCGTCACTACGGAGCTGCTTATGGAATACGAGGAAGAAATAAATCACGGTAAGTACCAGTGCACAAATAACGATCAGTCCCGTATTACTGATAAAATCTCCAAATGAATATCCAAGGGATGTTCCGATAATAATGTTCGGGGGATCTCCACACATGGTAGCCGCTCCACCCAGATTCGCACAGAAAATCTCTGAAAGAATCATAGGTACCGGATTAAATTTCAAAAGCTGTGCCAGCTCTACTGTTACTGCTGCCAGGAACAGTATAACGGTAATACTGTCAATAAACATAGCCAGAATACTGGACATAACCATAAAAGTAATGAAAATTGCTACAGTCTTGTAATGAACAGCCTTAGCCAGTCTCATACAAAGCCAGCGGAAGAAGCCTGCATTACCCATACCCTCTACCATGATCATCATACCTGCTATGAAGATAATGGTTGCCCAGTTGATGCCACTGGAGGTCTCAGCCGCTTCACCAGCCTGATACCAGAAGGTTAAAGTTCCAATCTCCTTAAAATTTAACGTATTGATCACTGCTGACATACTGTGCATACAGACACCGAATACCAGCACCAATGTCAGTAATCCACTCAGCAGTGTTACGATATGTCTTTCCAGCTTCTCTGAAATGATCAGCAGAAACATGACAAGAAATATCACAGTTGCAATAATTTGTGCCATTTTCTCTCCTCCTCCTTATAATCTCGGGTGATTATAACACCTAACCCTGAGTGATTCAAGAATTTGACACAAAATTTTTATATTTTCTTCACACTTCTGAACTTTTTATAAAACGCTGTCGATTTTATCGGCAAGATCTGTCTTGCTGACAGCTCCTACAACATTTGCTTTTACCTCTCCACTCTTAAATACGATCATGTTGGGAATGGACATGACCCCATATTTCTGGGCCAGATTCATATTTTCATCTACATTGCACTTGCCAACCTTGCATTTTCCCTCATATTCTGCTGCAAGCTCTGCTACTACCGGTGCCATCATTTTACATGGTCCGCACCAGTCAGCATAAAAATCTACCAGAACCGGTATATTGCTTTTTACAACCTCTTCCTCAAAATTCTGCTCTGTGATCTTCAGTTCCATCAAAATCTCCTCCTTTTTCTTATTATAGTTATATGGTTATCTGTTAGTATCGTTTTATCTGTAAATAATATACTTGCAGATAGGATTCCCTATACTGGAAAATTTTTCCTCATATTCTGTCATGACATTTCCCTGCATCAGTCTGTCATCATGGTGCAGATCATAGGTACATTCCTTTATCTTCCAGCCTGCTTCCGGTACCTCTTCTACTGCAAAGTCAAACAGGTCACGGTTATCTGTCTTAAACTCCAGTACGCCATTCCCCTTCAGGAACTCATCATATCTTGCAAGGAACTGTCTGGACGGCAGTCTTCTCTTGGCATGCCTGTCCTTGGGCCAGGGATCTGAAAAATTCAGGTAGATCCTGTCAATCTCATCTCTTCCGAATACCTCTGTGATATCCTCGGCGTCCATCCGGACAAAGCGGAGGTTTGGAAGCTCCTTTTCCTCCATCTTCTGGATAGCACGAAGCAGGACACTGGAATATTTCTCAATACCAATATAGTTAATATCCGGGTGCAGAGATGCCATTTCATAAAGAAATCTTCCCTTCCCCATGCCGATCTCTACATGGATCTCATGGTCATTGCCAAATACCTGCTGCCAGGCACCTTTATTTGTTTCCGGCTCATGGATCACAAAGACGCTGTCTGCGATCGCTTCCCGTGAACCCGGTACATTTTTTAAACGCATAGCCTTCTCCTGTCTTTATCTGTTTACCTATATTTTACCTTATCTTTCCTTTTCCTGAAAGCATATTTCTCAGAACAATTTATTAAAATATGATAAATCTTTTCAAAACAGTTCAGCTTTCAGTGTAAATAGTGTAAGATAAGAAAAGAAAAAGGAGAGTTCCAAATGAGACATAACAGGATTTATCAGGCAGGCACCTTTTTTTTGTCTGCTTTTTTATATGTAACAGCTGCCATGACACCCATCACCGCTCTGGCTGCCCCGGCTGACCTGAACGAGGCTGCTGCCCAGCAGGAGGAGCGTCTGACCCTTCCCATACAGAGCAATGAGATTGAAAACTGGCCGGAGGGTCCCGCCGTCGGCGCAGAAGGCGCCATCGTGCTGGAAGCCAATACCGGTGTGGTTCTCTATGCCAAAAATATCCACGAGAAGCTTTATCCGGCAAGCACCACCAAGCTGCTTACCTGTCTGATCGCTGCCAGAGAATGCTCCATGGACGAGATCGTGACATTTTCCCATGATGCTGTCTTCGGTATCCAGCAGGGCAGCTCCAATATCGGGATCGATGAAGGACAGGCTATGACTATGGAAGAGTGTCTGTACGGTATCCTTGTTGCCTCCGCCAATGAGGTTGCCGCTGCCGTTGCCGAGCATGTGGCAGGAAGCCAGGAAGCCTTTGCCGATATGATGAACGAGACTGCGAGGGAGCTCGGCTGTCAGGATTCCCATTTCGTGAATCCTCATGGACTGTTTGATGAAAACCACTATACCTCTGCCTATGACCTTGCCATCATTGCGAAAGCCTTTTTCCAGAATGAGCTTCTGAGCAAGATCGGCAATACCCCAAGGCACCACTTTGCAGCCACTGCTGACCAGCCAGATGACTTTACCGTACGTAATAAGCACCAGCTTATTAACGGAGACACTCCCTATGAAGGAATAAAGGGTGGCAAGACCGGATATACCGATGAAGCAAGGCAGACCCTCGTCACCTGTGCCGAACAGAATGGCTTAAAGCTGATCTGTGTGGTCATGAAGGAGGAAAGTCCGGAACAGTTTAATGATACCGTCAGACTTTTTGACTATGGTTTCAAAAATTTTACCGTGACTAACGTAGCAGAAAACGAAACACGATACAATATCGATGAAACCGAGTTTTTCCATACCTCCTATGATATTTTCGGGAATTCCAGTCCGATTCTTTCCTTAAATAAAGACAGCTATCTGATCCTGCCAAAGACCGTCAGCTTTCAGGAGCTGACCTCGGAAATCTCCTATGATGTATCCGGAGAAAATGAAGTTGCTGCCATTAATTACTATTATGAGGATACCTATGTTGGTACAGCCTCTGTTGACCTGGCAAAAGCTACTGCCTACTCTTCCTATGATTTTGACAGCGCACCCATTACACCTGCCAAAACAGAGCCAGTAACCAGTGGAATGGATAATACCATCTTCATTAATATCAAGATCGTACTCCTGGTCATCATTATCCTGGCAGCTCTGACTATTCTGGTCTTCGTGATCCGGGATCTGCTCATTAATTACAGCTTTTCCGGAAGCTCACGTTCTGTCAGCAGGAAAAAATACTGGACCCGGAAGAAACATGGCAGAAACCGCCGTTCTTCCGGATCCAGAGATATTCATTTCTGATGAGATGCCTGCTTTTTCTTTTTCTGTTTGCGGTGTTCCTTGGCTTCCTCTCTCTTATCCTGGATCTTCTGACATTCTTCTTCAGATATGAATTTTGAAGTCTTCACAATATAAACACCGTCATTTTCTGTTTTACGGATCCGGATCTTTGATTTCATGCTGCCATGCACCGGACAGACGGCCACGCTGTAATAATGCTTGCCGTTTGGCGTAAACCACCGGATCTTTTTACGGATATTCCTATGACAGAGATAGCATTTGGTGCTGATCACCTCCTTATCCTCCAGCGCCTCCTGCTTATCCGCAAATTCCCTCGAAATATACTTCATATAATCATGGAAGAAGACATGGATCTCTTCCTCTCTGGATGCAGGAAGCACAAAGGTATCAATGGAATAGTTCTCCAGCACCTCTTCCGGCAGAATCTCAAGTATCTTTGCCGTATAGTAAGCATCACTGAAGGCCCGGTGAAAAGGAATATCCTTCTCTATCTCCAGGAAATCAATCGCGTATTCCAGACTTCGTCTGGACTTGCGGTCCTCATAGGCAATACTGAACAGCTTCTGTACATCCAGAAATTTAAGAGGACCTGTGCTTAGCGGCTCCATTTTATAATAACGCATATTTCTCTGTAATTCGTACAGATCAAGCGGTCCCCAGGTGCAGTAGATCACATTCCTCCCACTAAAGGCAAGAAACTCCTCCATCACCTCCGGAAAAGGACACCCCTTTTGCAGATCCTTCATATGAAGATGGATGATCTTACTGGTAATAGCATGCATATGCTGATAGATCGCCGGCTTTACAAGCTGATTGAACTCACTGATCATTTTCCGTTCACTGCTCAGCAGGATCGCACCCATATCGATAATTTCAAAAGGGATTTCCTTTACCTCGGGCTCTTCCCCTGTATTACTCTGGTTCCACTCCAGATCAAGCACAACATAGTTCATTTCATTCGTTTCCTTTATAAAGATGGATCTATTTTACCACAGAACTGCTTCCCTACCAACCCACTTTTATGCTGTGCTTATTGTACCTGCCCCTGCTGGCGCACGGTACCTCCGTTTTTGATCTCTTTCGTGGCACTTACCACGATCATGGTATCTCCATCCAGTGCCCCGGTTATGGCAGCATAATTCTCATTCTGATCCTGCACTGTCACGTTGATCTCCTCAATATAAGACTCCTCTCCGAGGATCCCTTCCCGCTGCTTCACCGCATATACATAATTTCTTGTATTTTCCGAATGCAGGGCATAAACAGGAATACAGAATGGAAACTTCTCCCCTGCATCTGAAGCAGTCAGGGTTCCGGACTGTCCCGGTATCCCTTCTCCTTCTGAAAGAGGGATCAGAATTTCATAGCTGCCATCTCCGGAAGCACTTTCACCAAGATAGGTGACCGTCGTCTGAAATTCACTTTCTCCTTCCAGCTTTACCGTGACGAAATCCTTCAGGCCCACATGCTTTTTCTGCTCCCTGCTGATCAGGATCTTTAACTGACAGGGTACCGTATCATCTGAAAGCCGCAGCACGGCCGTATCCCCGATCCTCTCTCCCGCAGATAGAGAAACTCCTGTGACCACACCGCTTCTTTCTGAAAACACCTGTCCCTCCTGCTGCAGGACCTCCCGATAAACAGAAAGGCTGTCTGAAAGCTTTTCCTTTTCCATGGAAAGCTCTGTCAGCTCGGAAGACGAGGCTTCTGGAAGAAGCGCATCCTCTACCCTTCTTCCTGCATCTTTTACGGCTTCATCCCGTTCCGCTTTCGTGTCTGCCTCCGCATAGGCAGCGCTCTGCAGCGCCGCCTTCGTTTCCTCGTCCATGCCTTCTTCTCCGTCTTCCTCTGCCTGAACATAAGCTTCTGCGGCTCTTCCCACTTTCGTATCCTGGATCCGTGCCGTGGTATCATAATCTTCTCTGGCCCGTGCAAGCTCAAGATCCCGTTTCTGCTGTGCCAGCGCCTGATTTTCTTCTATGGATGCCATCTGCACGGAAATTCTGTCGATCTCCTGCTGCTTTGCATCTATGATCTCCTGCAGATCTGTCAGGTCAACCGTAAAGAGAAGATCTCCTTCCTCCACTCTGTCACCTTCCCGTACAGAGATCCCGGAAAGCCGAAGACCACTGACAAAGTTCACCGGAATTTCCCCGCCGGCAACTACAATCCCCTCTGCCTCCACCTTATGTTCTACATATTTGCTGTCCGGCTTCTGCACGGTGACCATGGGAAGCTGATAAGCATACACTGCCCGGGAAATCAGGGTACACAGCCACATGATACCAAGAAATATGATAAATCCTGTAAAAATCTTCCGTTTCTTTTCTTTCATAACCTCACTCCTTCAGTCCCGCATATACGATCCCCTGCTCCAGATCATCATGGAAAAGCCCGAATACAAAAAGCACCGGGATCAGCATGATCACACTGCCGCAGAAGGCTGTCGCTGCCTGATTCAGACTGATCTGCGGCAGATACAGGGACAGGGGCCACAGGGATTTGTCGTCCAGAAATGCCATAGGCTGCTCGATCAGATTAAAGCATTCCAGAAATCCAAGGATCAGTGCCGAACAGATCCCGCCCCTGCCAAGAGGAAGCCCTATCCGCAAGAACAGTCCTGCTTCCCCGGCTCCGTCTATCCTCGCCGCTTCCAGCATGGCCTGCGGGATCGCCGAAAATCCTCCGTAACATAAGAATACCGGGAACGCTGAAAAAACAGCCGGCAGGATCACCGCCCACTGTGTATTCATCAGATGCAGCCTGGTGAGAACCAGATAACTGGAAAGCATGGTCACCTGAAACGGGATCAGCATCAGTACCGTATACAGGGAAAACAGCAGCCTGCTGCCCTTCCCCTTATAGACTGCAAATCCAAAAGCCGCCGGAACTGCCACAAGAAGCTGCCCTGCCAGCACTGCCCCTGTCATCCTCATACTGTTCCAGAACAGCGCAAAAAACTGTGGTGTCTCCAGAAGCAGCTTTTCATAATTCAGGAATGTGGGATAATCCGGTATCGCCGTAAAGGAAAAGCTTCCTTCTCCGGTAAATACCGGCATCAGTCTTTCCCTGATCTCCTGCACATCCATCAGTGACCCTGTCAGAAGCAGAAACAATGGCAGAACCGTTACAAGCGCCGGCAGCAGTAAAAGTGCCAGGATCAGTAATTCCTTTCCTCTTTTTCTCATCACTTACTCCTCTTTTTCCTTCCATCTGCCCTGCAGCAGCCAGATACCGGAAAGCAGTACCAGAAACAGCAGTACCGAAGCCGCCGCCATCTTGGAAAACTCCAGATTCACAAACCAGTTGTTAAACAGGTGCTGCAGCAGGTAAATACTTCTGTCAGGATAAGCTCCGGCTGTCAGATAGGCCTCCCGGTAGATCTTGAAGGAATTCAGGAAAGACAGGATCACAATAGTAAAAAATACATTTTTCAGTCCCGGCAGTATGATATAGCGCACCCGCTGAAAGCTTCCTGCCCCGTCCACCATGGCCGCTTCCAGGATCTCCTTCTGGATCCCCTTGATCCCGGCAAGCCACAAAATCACCGTATATCCTGTATTTTTCCAGAGATAACACAAAAGCAGTACCAGAAATTCCTGCCCGGTTAAATAATAGCCGATCACTTTCCAGACGATCACAACGACTGCTGCCGGCAGGGCATAAGGCAGGAGATACAGCGGTTTCAATATCTGTGCCTTTCCTGATCCGCTGAACAAAAGAGCGATCAGAAAGCCGCAGATCAGCAGCAGCGGGATCCCGGTCAGGGTAAACCGCAGTGTATTTTTCACTGCCAGCAAAAAGGCCTGATTGGCAAAGATTGTTTTGTAATGGGAAAATCCGGTAAACTGTCCGGTCACCTCTGTCATAAAGGACCGCCTGACCACATCTCCGAAAGGGATCACGGTAAAGAACGCCGTTCCGATCAGACTGGGAAGAAGAAAGCATAAAAATGCTTTCTTCTCTCTTCTTTCCCGTATGCTACTCCGCCATATAAATGGCCAGCTTTTCCCTGATATTTCTGACTGCCTCCTCTTCATCACAGCTTCCTTCCAGATATTTCTTTCCCTCTTCAAATACGGCCGTTTCCAGTGTCTCATCTTCCAGATAGGGAACTTTGACCTGCTCTATCAGCTGATACAGGCTGTTTTCTGCTTCCTCATCGGGCCAGTAGACATTCAGAGTGGCCTCCAGCCCGTCAGCATTGCCTACGGACATCATGCTATAAACTACATCTCCGTTTTCATCCGGTTCCTGATCCTGCAGCCAGCTTGCATTTCTGCCTGCCGCAAAATTTTCTCTCAGGCCGTCTTTATTAATGGAAAATCCACTGACCTGCCCCTGATACTTCACAGAGAAAAACATCCGTAAAAAGTCAAGTGCCTGTTCCTGATTCTTCGATCCTGCACTGACAGAGACCAGCGTCTGTGGTATAAACACATCACTGCTCTGCCCGTTCATCGGCGCAAAGGTAACATCTTCAAACCCGTCTACCTTTTTTACTGAGGTAAGCATTCCATAATCATAGGTACCGTCTACCATTCCCATCTCTGCCAGGCTTCCGCCGCCAAGGTAACTCATCTCATCCAGTCCGCAGAATGAAATATTGGCTGCCCAGTTTTCTCCATAGTCAGCGACAAAATACTCATTGTACATATCAAAATTTTCCTGTCTCTGCGGCGTCATGCTCTTCATCTGTGCCTCATAGATCCTCTTTGTCTGTACCAGAAATTCTTTTATCTTTTCTTCATCCAGCGTACTGTCTTCTCTGATCCATGCCGGTGCAGAAACCATCGCAAAACACTTCATTACCGCTACCGGAGAATACATATAAGGCTGGAAAATCTGACTTTCCGGATTTTCCTGCTGCAGCTTTTCAATAGCATCTGCTGCCTGTGTCAAACCCTGGCCTGCCTCTGCTGCCCACTGTCTTCCAAATACCATGGGAAGATTGATCGTACATGGTAGCGTATAAATCCCACCATCCTGCTTCATTGCTTCTATGACATTATCAAAGAACTCTGCATCCTGTTCCATATCAGCAACAGTATCTGTCAGATCCAGCAGAAGTCCTTTTTCTATATAGGAAGAAAGCGGCATTCCATCCATGATCAGAATATCCGGTCCCTGTCCTGCCAGAATCTGTGTATTCAGCTTTTTCAGGGCATCCTCTTTGGTTACGGAGCTTCCCTCCTCCATTCCGATTTCATATTCCACATAAACATCTGGGTTATTTACCTGATACTCCGTTATTGCTGCCTGCATATAAGTATCTTCTGAAAGGCTGTATGCCTTCAGCTTCACAGACGGTACAGAGGCAATATCTGGATCATACACAAAATGCACGACAATACCACCGCTGAAAACAGCCAGAAATTCCTGATTATCCAGCTCCACCATGCCACACAGGCCATAGGATGGGGAACTGAGCCTTGAGAGGCTTCCGTCAATGACCTGTTCTACAGCACCTCCGCCGATCACATGTCTGTGAAGTCCTTTGGTACCGGCCAGGTAAATCACACCGTCTTCTTTTCCCTGAAACAGATACAGATCAAACCAACTGCTTCCGTTAAAGGACCTCTGTCCGTAGTATTCTTTTACAAAATCTGCCAGCACAGTATCCTCTACATACGTATCCGCCTTAAGGTCATACAAAAGCGGTGCCTCATAATCATAGCCATCCATGATCATCAGATCTCCGGCAAAGGAAAGCATTCTCGGCGCATCCTCATCTATAGTCAGAAAAGGCGTTCCTTCCGTTTCTCCCTTCTTTACCCGGTAAAGCGTATGGGTGCTGACCGATGCAAAGTAGCAGTCGCCCTCCGGAGAAATCCACACATTTCTGGCATACTCATCCTCTGACAGCGGCAGTGTCAGTTCTGTCGTCTCTCCTTCCGGAGAGATCACTATATATTTGATATATTTCCCAAACTCGTCTACAGACTCTTCTTCCGTATTGTCATCGTAGATCACAGCAGTGGTTCCATCCGCATTCATCTTCAGGTCCATCACATAATGCTGTTCTGCATTCAGTTGATCCACAACCGGTATCTCATAGGTATGAAAGCTCTGTCCCTGATCTTCCGATATCAGAGAACTGTCAAATTCGTTAAGTATTACGATATTTCCATCTGAAAGTGTCAGCATCTGACAGATATTTCCCTGCATCATATCCTCTAAAGACAGCTCTGTTTCCGTATACCTTCCCATGGCAGTACTGCCTGAGCCATCATCTGTCTTTCCATTTCCTGCTGTGCCTTCTGTATTTTTCAAGGTGCCGCAGCCACTAAGCAATAGCATTCCGGCAAGCAGAAGACTTCCTGTTTTTATCCATCTTTTCCTTTTCTTCATGAAAAAGCACTCCTTTTCGCTGTTTGATTTTCTGTCTCACAGCATAACAGCCCTTTCTCTAATCTGCCTCTAAGATTTCTGAAGATATCTTAAGATCATTCAAAAAGGATCCACCGGATCCTTTTTTCATATGCATGGCAATTTTAAAGAAAGCTTACAGATTTCTGTGGTATACTTTTTAATAGAATACTTTTATGAGGGAGAATCCATGAGAATTTTACTTGCTGAAGACGATGAAGAATTAAACCGTGCTCTGTGCTTCCAGTTAAAGGCACAGGGCTTTTCTGTAGACACCTGTCTGGACGGAGAAGAGGCTCTTTTCTATGGAGAACAGAATATTTATGATGTGATCCTGCTTGACCGCATGCTTCCTCATATGGAGGGAACTGCCGTCCTTTCCCGGCTTCGCAAAAAGGGTGTGCTGGCACCGGTCATTCTGATCACTGCCCTTGGCACACTGACTGACAAGGTGACCGGATTAAACCTGGGCGCTGATGACTATCTGGTGAAGCCCTTTGCTTTTGAAGAACTGCTGGCAAGGATCCACTGCGTGGCAAGGCGGCCAAGGACACTGGAAAATACCCGGAACATTTCCTTTCTGGATCTTACCTTTTATCCGGAAGAATACCGGCTTTCCGGCCCTTCCGGAAGCTGCACCCTCTCCAGAAGGGAGGCTGCCCTGATGGAAACCTTCCTCCGCAGAAAGGAACAACCCCTTTCCCGGAGTTCCCTTCTGCTTACTGTCTGGGGGCCGGACAGCGATGTGGAAGAAGGAAATCTTGACAACTATATCCACTTTTTAAGGAGGCGCCTTACTACTGTAGGCAGCAGCCTTTCCATTAAAACCCTGCGTGGCTTTGGCTACTGCCTGAAGGAGAAATGAGGTTCCCATGTTTCAAAAGGTACGAATCCGTCTTACCCTGCTCTGCAGCGGCATCATCACCCTGCTGATCATCATCATGTCATTTCTGTATCTCCGTATTTCAGAAAATAACCTCTACCGGAACCAGTTTTATTCCTTCCAGAATGACAGCAACACCATCATCACCAATCTGGAGCAGCAGTCTGTCATCACCATGGAATGGCTCTCCAAAATGGAAGCCCAGGGAAACTATCAGTTTTATCTGCTGGATAACGGACATCCCTTTCTTTATAATACACTGCATGATGCGGCTCCTGCAGAAAACCGGGCTGCTTCTTCATCAGCTGGCAATACTTTCATGTCCAAAAGCAAGACATCTTCTGCTCTTTCTGACATCTTTGAAGAGGCGTGGGAGTATTATGAAAGCACGCTGCCCCAGGATTCTTCTCTGGAAGAAACATCCTCCCTATCTCCCTATACGGCATGGCACCAGACTTTTTCCTTCACAGATTCCGGGAAAAATGATTACTTCTGCACATTGATCACGCTGGAGCGGAACACCTCACAGCTTCAGATCATGATCCTTTCCTCTCTGTCCGGCCTTGAAAAGCAGATCCGGGAACAGCGTTTTTTCTTTCTGCTGATCGATCTCTTTACCATATTCCTGCTTTTCCTGTTTTCCTTTTTCTTCACGGGAAAGCTTCTCGCTCCTATTGAAGAAAGCCGCAAAAAACAGCTTTCCTTTGTGGCTGCCGCTTCCCACGAGCTGCGCACCCCGCTTTCTGTCATTCTTTCCAGTCTGGAATGCTGTCATCAGGCCTCTCCGGATGAAGTCGCGGGCTTTCTTGCTACGATTGAAAAACAGGCAGCCCTGATGAAAAGCCTTGTCAATGACCTGCTCATCCTGTCTGCCTCAGACAGCGGGCAACTTGTACTTTCCAGAAGCACTGCCGAACTAGACACTCTGCTGCTTGATACCTTCGAAGCTTTTGAGCCGCTTGCCGCCAGAAAATCGATCACCATGTCCGTTTCCCTCCCGGAAGAAGCGCTTACGCCTTATTCCTGCGATGAAATGCGCATCCGGCAGGTACTCTCGATTCTCATTCAGAATGCCATCAGCTATACTCCGGCAGGCGGACATATCCACCTTGCTCTTTCTGTCAGAAATCATCAGTATCTTTTCTCTGTGGCCGATAACGGTCCTGGCATTGCCGATGCTGACAAAGAACATATTTTTGAGCGCTTTTACCGGGCTGAAAAATCCCGGAATACCAAAGGCCATTTCGGTCTTGGGCTTTCGATCGCCTGTGAAATCGTAACTGCACACCACGGACACCTTTGGGTTACTGACACAAATGGCGGCGGGAGTACGTTTTTTATAGGTCTTCCCTGTTGAAATTTCATATGTTTTCCTTTATAATATTGAAGATATTATCTGCTGTTACAATGCTTTTTTACGGTTTCAGAACGTACTCCATCACACAGCAGAAAGCAGTACACCCGGAGGTAGACCTACATCATGAACAGATTCAGACAACTTGCAGCAAAAATGGCCACTATTTTACTGACTACAGTACCCTTGCTTACAGCAGCAGTTCCCCTTTCCGCACAGGCTGCAGAAGATATCTTATCTGACAGGCTGGAATTACGAATATGTCTATGCTTCTTTTTCAGAATGTTATACCATGCTGGCTAATGGAGAAATCGATCTGTTCGGTAACGTTTCCTACACTCCTGAGCGGGCAGAGCTCTTTAATTTTTCTTCCTATCCTCAGGGAAAAGATACCTACTGGCTGTATGTAAATAAAAATCAGTCCTCTCTGGCTGATGGTGATGTTGATGCCATTGTGGCGCCGGACCTTGCCACAGACTATGACTATCTCGCTATCTCCAGTATCGGCTACAGTGAATTCTATTGATATCCGTACCCCGATGAATGCAATTATCGGTTTCACTGATATCGCCCTGAAAAATGAGCCGGCTCCTGAAGTAAAAAGTTATCTTGAAAAAGTTAAACAGATCTCTGACTATCTGCTATCCCTGATCAATATCATAAGCAATGCCGTAAAATTCACCCATGATGGTGGACGCATTACTTTTGAAACCTTCCGTAAACCCGGAACTGCCCCGGACAATATCATATTCGGATACCGTATTTCTGATACCGGCATCGGCATGAGTAAAGAATTCGCTTCTCATATTTTTGATGAATTTTCACAGGAAAACTCCGGTGCAAGAACACAATATCAGGGAACCGGCCTTGGCATGGCTATTACCAAACGATATGTGGAACTGATGGGCGGTACCATTACCGTAGAAAGCACTAAGGGCAAAGGTACAACCTTCACCGTGGAGCTTCCTTTAACTCTAGCAGACCCTATTGAAAAAAGGGAAGCGTATACGGCTCCTGTCCAGAAAAGAACAACTGATCTTCACGTACTCATGGCAGAAGACAATGATCTGAATGCTGAAATCGCAACTATGCTGCTGGAAGATGAAGGTATGCATGTGACAAGGGCAGCAGACGGCTGTGAGGTAGTGAAAATGTTTAAAAGTCATCCTGCCAGTACCTATGATGTGATATTAATGGACATTATGATGCCCAGGATGAACGGCTATGAAGCAACAAGAACTATCCGTTCACTTTCTGATCGTCCTGACGGAGGCACGATTCCGATCATTGCCATGACAGCCAATGCCTTTGCAGAAGATGTTGTGAAATGTAAAGAGGCCGGGATGGACAGCCATCTGCCGAAGCCCTTTAAGGCTGATCAACTGATAGCATCCATCATCGCCCCTAAAAATTAGAATATTATATTAATCTAAGTATAAAAAAGGGTTACAGCTGCTCAATAAATGCCTGCGCAAGCTGAATCCATACCGTAGTTTCCGGCTGCAGATTCTCCTCACAGGAGCAGGTGAACCGGTTTCCAAGTCCAAGACCATGAGCCCCCTTCGGGAATATATGTAACTCTACCGGAACCTTTGCCTTGCAGAGTGCAGTTGCAAATAACATAGAGTTTTCCACAGGAACCAGTCCGTCCGTAAAGGTATGCCACAGAAATGTGGGTGGTGTATCTTTGGTAACCTGATTTTCCAGAGACATTTTCGCTGAAAGTGTCTCTTCTTTATTTCCAAGAAGTGCACGGAAGGAATCCCTGTGTGCAAATTCTCCGGAAGTGATCACCGGATAGCTGAGGATCAGACCGTTTGGTTTTAACAGACTTTCATCCCCGCCAGCCACTTCATTTACCAGAAATTCACTGTTCCAGAAGCAGCCAAGACTGGCTGCCAGATGTCCTCCTGCTGAGGATCCCTGCACCAGAATTTTATTCGGGTCAATATGCCACTCTTTCACGTGCTTACGGATCGTTACCATGGCGCTTGCCAGCTCCAGAAGTGCAGCCGGATATCTCGCCGGTGCCACACTGTAATTCAGAACCGCCGCATGGTATCCCATGGCATTGAACTGCATGGCAATAGGCTCTCCTTCCCGTACGGATATATTTTCATAACCGCCGCCCGGGCAGATCAGTACAAGCGGCCGCTCCGTGAAAACATAACAGTCCTCATAGTCCAGAATATAAGTGGTCAGCGTGGGAGTCCCAATACTGCCTTCTACTGTCATATCGATTGTTTCGTGTATCATGTGATTCTCCTTTTCTTTTATTCCCTGTCAGATCATGAATCTTCCATTCACGATCCGGATTCTTTTTGAATATGCAGGGCAATCAGGAAAAGCTGCCCTGCGGCAGCTTCCCCCAAAAACCATATTCTTTATTTATTCTGCATCACTGTCTCATCATTCCTGCCTGTGCAGACTCCTTTAGAAAGTAACAGTCAGATCTGCATTTCCGGAAAGGAAAATGACAGTGTCCTTCTTATCAATCTTTACTTCACCCTGTGAAACAGAGATTGCGATCACATTTACCAGTCTGATCCTGTAAACCTTGTCACTCTTTACTGCGATCTGGATCTGATTGCCGTCTCTCTTTGCTGTCATGGCGATCTCCTCTGTCTTATCCATGCCATAAACGACCGCCTCTGCACTCTTTCCATCCTTCAGTGCATAGAGACGAAGCTCTGCATCATCACCATAATCATAATCCGGCTTGTCATCATGTGCGCCCATTGCTACAATGGAGTTTTCCTTTACCATAAGCGGAATGCTCAGGTAATCACACTTCTCTGTAAACCAGCCGCAGCCTTCCTTCTCTTCTCCTGTAAAGAAGTCTGTCCAGGTTCCCTTCGGCAGATAATACTCTGCAAGGCTCTGGTCATTAAAGACCGGTGCTACTAACAGGTTGTCGCCAAGCATATACTGCTTATCTACATAGTGACAGGTCTTATCCTCTGTGAATTCCAGCACCATACTTCTCATGGTAGGAACACCGCTTATAGAAGTTTCGATCGCTGTCTTGTACAGATAAGGCATCAGGCTTGCCTTTAATCTGGTGAAGAATCTTACAACATCTACTGCCTCATCATCATAAACCCACGGTACTCTGTAGGAAGAACTTCCATGGAGTCTTGAGTGGGAAGAGAGAAGTCCGAATGCTACCCAGCGCTTGTAAACATCAGCGGTAGAGGTATTCTCAAATCCTCCGATATCATGTGCCCAGAAGCCGAATCCGCTCATCAGCAGAGACAGGCCGCCACGAAGGCTTTCTTCCATGGATTCATAATCTGACCAGCAGTCACCGCCCCAGTGTACCGGGAACTTCTGACCGCCAACAGTTGCAGAACGTGCGAAGAGAACAGCCTGTCCTTTTCCTCTCTTACGCTCCAGCAGCTCATAAACACATTTATTGTAAAGGTAGGTATAGTAGTTGTGCATCTTCTTCGGGTCAGAACCATCGAAGTAAACAACATCCTCAGTAGGGATTCTCTCACCAAAGTCTGTCTTAAAGCAGTCAACACCCATATCAAGCAGTACTTCCAGCTTATCCTGATACCACTTGTAAGCGTCAGGATTGGTGAAGTCAACAAGTGCCATACCCGGCTGCCACATATCCCACTGCCATACTCTGCCATTGGTTCTCTTAATGAAATAACCCTTCTCCATACCTTCATCGAAGATATCAGATTCCTGGCCAATGTAGCTGTTGATCCATACACAGATATTCAGACCTTTGTCCTTGATTCTCTTTAACAGTCCTGCAGGATCAGGGAATACTCTGCTGTCCCATACGAAATCGCTCCAGTGGAACTCCTTCATCCAGAAGCAGTCAAAGTGGAAGGTTCGTAACGGAATGCCACGATCCAGCATACCATCAATAAAGCTCATAACTGTTGCTTCATCATAATTGGTGGTAAAGGATGTTGACAGCCACAGTCCGAATGTCCAGGGCGCCGGAAGGGAAGGCTTACCTGTCAGATCTGTATATCTGGTCAGTACTTCCTTCATGGTAGGTCCATTGATCAGGAAATAATCCAGATAACCGCCCTCTACGGAAAACTCTGTTCTGGTCACCATCTCGGTCGCTACCTCGAAGGATACCTTTTCAGAATGATTTACCAGTACGCCATATCCCTTATTTGTAAGATAAAAAGGAATATTCTTATAGGACTGCTCTGTGCTGGTGCCTCCATCAGCATTCCAGATATCCACGCTCTGTCCGTTCTTTACAAAGGGAGTGAATCTCTCACCCATACCATATACAAGCTCTCCGACAGATAAGGAAAGCATCTGTCTCATATAAGTTTCTTCGCTGTCTGTATAATTATAAGCAAGTCCCTTGAAATCTGTCTTCATCAGTGCCAGGTCACGTCCTGCACTTCTGGTTATCATCTCACCATTTCTGTAGTAAGTCATGGACCAGTTCTTCTTGGTGATCACAAGTGTAAGCTCACCACTTGCAATGCTGATCTCTTCCTCACTGTCCTTAACGTCAAGAGGCAGCTCTTCATTCATCTCCAGTTCGAAGGAAGGTGTATCTACAACCTCTCCCTTATAATGATAAGTCCGGACCCTTAAAATTTCCGGTGCAGGAGATGTGATCTCCAGTGTCAGATTTACGCCCCCCAGAGTATCTCCTCTTGTAACAATATGAGTAGTTGGAGCACAGATTGTAACCTTTTTCTCTTCAATCTTTGTGAAATAAGCTTCTGCAGGAGCAAAGCAGCTGCATCCTTCCTTTTGTAACCAGCATCCATTACTGAATTTCATGTTTTTACCCATTCCTTTCTGAAAAAATAGATTCTTTTCCTCTGACAGGCAATTCCGTCCTTCCCTCAGAGGTCTCTCTGTAATGATAGAATATAACTATTTTATTGCTAATTCTTTAATTATCTTCTACTTTTCTAACACTATCTTGACATTTTCGTCCAAAACAGTAAAAATGAAGGTAATCTTTCTTAAAGGAGAACCACTTATGGAGCCAGGATCTGTTCTTTCCAGACAACAATATGAAGAAAAAATCAGCCATACCACCGCCGATCTTCCCTTTGCCCTGCACAGGCTTTCCTATCCGGCCGGTGCGGATATTCTCTTTTACCAGCACTGGCACAAAGAGTTTGAATTCATTATGGTCACCGGAGGCTGCCTTGAGCTTACCGTAGAAAGCAGAACCCATATCCTGCAGTCAGGAGAAGGTGCTTTTATCAATGCCTCCTTCAGCCACAGTGGAAGAAGCGCCTGTTCACAGTCCTGCTCCTTCACCGCACTGGATTTTTCCTATGAGCTTCTGGACGAAAACCCTCACAGCCACTTTTCCCGGAAATATATCAATCCTGTGCTGGAAGGATATCTTCTTTTCCCGGAAGCAATTCATCTGTCAGGGAATACCCTGCTCCTTTGCAAGGCTGCTTCCTGGCAGTCCAAACTACTGTTTACATTAAGAGAAATCGAAAGCTGCCCAGACGACATTCTTTCCAAAAGAGAGCTCTTTCTGAAGTCCCGGATCTACCTGCTTTGGGAGCTTTTGTTCCAACAGGCACAGCCAGACGGTTCCGGGAACCGCCAGGAACGCCATAACAGAGAACGGCTGTCTCCTGTGCTTTCTTATATCCGGGAACATTTTTCAGAAGAAATTTCCCTTGCGCAGCTTGCCAATATAGCAGCCCTGAGTGAAGGACGGTTCTGCCGGATCTTTAGGGAAACCATGAACCAGACCCCTTTCCAGTACATCATGCACTACCGGGTCATGCAGAGCTGCAGCCTCCTGACAGAAACTGATCTTCCCATTGGTGAGATCGCCCTGCGCTCCGGTTTTAACAATATCAGCTACTATAACAAAACCTTCCTGAAACAGATCGGCTGTACACCGAGGCACTACCGGACCTATACTGTTTTCGGAACCTCTGGCTGATCCCGCCTCTCACGGCAGCCTGCTAAAGCGCACCACAGAAAAAACTGCAGGATATCCTACAGCTTTTTCAATAAATCCGGTAATTCTCTTAAATCTGTTATTTCATAATCCGGGATGATTTCTGTCTCATTCTGACTCTCTTTCTTGTGGAACCAGATCGTTCTGACACCGGCATTGATCCCGCCAAGGATATCTGATGTCAGGCTGTCCCCTATCACCACTGCTTCATTCCTGTCAAAATCCGGAATCCTTTCAAAGCATCTGTCAAAATATTCCTTCGATGGCTTATTGACTCCGATCTCCTCAGAGATGAAAACATCTTCTACATAGTCCCGGATGCCTGCACTTGCGATCCGTCCCTTCTGCACATGGGCCGTTCCATTGGTCACAATATAAATCTGATATTCCCCTGAAAGCTTCTGCAGAAGCTCCTCCGCATAGTCCATGAAGTAATGCCCCTCTCCAAGAAATCCTTCATACAGGCGGGCCGCTTCCTCTGCCTCCCGGTCAATTCCAAATTCTTCGAATAAAAGCAGAAAACGGCGTTTCTTTACCGCTTCACGGTCAAGCTCTCCCTTTTCCAGCAACTTCCACTGTGCCAGATTGATCTTATTATACCGGTCCAGCATATAATCTGTCGGCTCCAGGGAAAGGGCACTGAGCGCCTTCGTCAGTGCAAGCCTTTCCGCCTTATCAAAATCAAGCAGCGTATTATCCAGGTCAAACAGTAGTTTACGTAACATATTATTTCTTAATTCTCTCATTCATCTTTTTTAATACTTCCTGAAGATCTGCCCGTTTCAGTCTGCCATTGCTGAAGGAAAGACCGGAACGGAGAGGGGTATATTCAAACATTGCCGCCATCATATCTTTGGAAATTGCCTCTGAACCAGAGCCACCCTCGCTGCCGCCAAAGTCCATAAAGCCGTTCTCCATCAGAGCCTTTACAATATCGCTGACTCTTTCATCCCTCATGGCATCACCTATAAGGGAATTTTCGTCATAATGATCTGCCAGCAGATAAGTACCGGTTACAGTCACCTTTTCAGAAAGTACGATATCCCGGCTGGAACGTCCGATCTCGACCAGGAAATCACCCGGCTCCACATAGAAATCATGTACCTTCGGCTCATAATAAGCAAAGGCTCTCTTAGAAAGCGCAAAGGTTACCGTCTTTGTTTCTCCAGGCTCTAAAGCAACCTTTGCAAATTCCTTCAGTTCTCTTACAGGACGTACAGCACTGCTCTCCAGATCTCTTACATAAACCTCTACCACTTCCTTACCGGCCATCTTACCAGTGTTGGTCACATCTACACTGACGGTCAGCGTATCAGAGTCCTTCATGGTTTCCTTATCCAGCTTCAGATTAGAATAAGCAAAATCAGTATAGCTCAGTCCATAGCCGAAGGGGAACAGGACATCCATTTCCTTGAAGTCATAATAACGATAGCCTACAAAAATTCCTTCCTTATACTCTACTGTATCCTGTCCACCGGGGAAATTCAGGTAGGAGGGATTGTCAGAAAGCTTTAAGGGGAAGGTCTCTGACAGCTTACCACTGGGATTTACCCTGCCAAACAGTACATCATACTCAGCACCGCCGACAGCCTGTCCGCCAAGATAGGCCTCGATCACACCCTTCACCTCTGAAATCCAGGGCATTTCCACAGGGGAACCATTGTGCAGGATCACTATTACATTCTTCTGTACTTCAGTAACACGGCGGATCAGCTCATTCTGGCAGTCAGGCATTCTCATATGCTTCCTGTCATAGCCTTCTGATTCAAAATTATCAGGAAGTCCGGCAAAGATCACTGCCACAGCTGCATCCTTTGCTGCTTCCACAGCTTCTGTAATCATCTGCTCATTGATCTCATCCCTGTCATCATCATAGCCCTGCGCATAAACATAGTCCATTCCCTCTTCCAGACAGTCAAGGAATGCTGTCACCTTATGGCAGTTGATATGGGAGCTGCCGCCGCCCTGGAATCTTGGCTTCTTCGCATATTTTCCGATAACTGCCAGCTTCTGCTCTTTGCTAAGCGGAAGGATATGGTCTTCGTTTTTCAGAAGCACCAGTGTTTCTCCGGCAATCTCTCTTGCCAGCTCATGGTCAGCATCCCTGTCAAATACCGCGTTTTCCTTTCTGCCTTCCTGTGCTCTGTAAACGATATTTAAAATCCTCTCAACTGCCTGATCTACAACTGCCTCGTCCAGCTCACCCTTCTTTACTGCTTCTACGATCAGGGCATCATTTTCACCAAAGGAGCTTGGCATTTCCAGATCAAGTCCTGCCTTTAAACCCGGCACTCTGTCATTGACAGCACTCCAGTCACTGACAACAAAGCCTTCATAGCCCCATCTTTTGCGGAGGATATCCGTCAGGGTTTCCTGATTTTCAGAACCAAATACACCGTTGATCCTGTTGTAGCTGCACATTACTGTCCAGGGCTTTGCATTTTTGACCGCACCCTCAAAGGCTGACAGATAGATCTCATGCATGGTTCTTTCATCCACCTCTGCAGAAATGGACATTCTTCTTGTCTCCTGATTGTTCAGGCAGAAATGCTTAATGGAGGTTCCCACATTCTGGCTCTGCACACCTTCGATATGTGCGGTGGCAATTTCGCTTGCTGCGTAAGGATCCTCAGAATAATACTCAAAGTTACGTCCGCAGAGCGGGGATCTCTTAATATTCACTGCAGGTCCAAGGATCACGCCTACGTTTTCTGCCTGACATTCCTTTCCAAGCGTCTCTCCTACACGGTGAAGAAGCTCCCTGTCAAAGGAGGATGCCATGGCACAGCCTGCCGGAAAGCAGACAGCCTTGATACTGTCATTTACACCAAGATGATCTCCCTCCAGATCCTGCTTTCTCAGTCCGTGAGGTCCATCGGACATCATCATATCCGGAATCTGCAGTCTCTCTACTGCTTTGGTATGCCAGAAATCCGCTCCGGAACAGATCCCTGCTTTTTCTTCCAGCGTCATTTCTGAAATCAGCTTCTTTAAGTCTTTCATAGTCCCTCTTTCTGCTGCACTGCAGCCCATTCATTTATTGTTTATCTGCACCACTTGCTGTCATTCTCTTTTCGTCCATAACAGCTTTTCATGGTTTCATCATATCGGATCCTGCTTTTTCTTTATATCATAATTTTTATTTTTATGTTATGATTTTCATATATATTTATAGAAAAAAGAGGGATCATTTCTTATGGCAAACATCAATGAGAAACGACTGAAATATCTGGAATTTGTAAACCGGGAAAACAACTTCAGACACCTTCGTTATGAAGAAGAGATCAGACCCTATCTCTATATGAAGGCCGGAGATCCCAGAGCTCTTGACGCCTACAGGCAGCTCATTGACTCTCCCCTCGTTGGTCATTTGTCCGACGATCCATTACGAAACCGGAAATATCTCTTTGTCTCTGCAGTAACTCTGACCACCCGTTATGCGATCGAGGGCGGCATGGATCCGGAGACAGCCTATAATATCAGTGATCTTTTTATCCAGGAAATGGATACCTGCCAGAGCACAGATGCAGTGAGGACACTGGAACTGGAAATGGTCAAGGTTTTTATCACCCAGCTTGCAAAATCAAAAAAAGAGACCGTTTATTCCAGACCGGTCGTGCAGTGCATTGACTACATCTACTACCATCTGAATGAAACAATCTCCCTGCAGGAGCTTGCTAAGGAAACAGGGCTCCATCCAGGCTACCTTTCCACTCTTTTTCACCGCGAAATGGGAATGACCCTGACGGAATATATCCGCAAGCAGCGCATTGAAACAGCGAAAAATATGCTTCTCGATTCTGAATATTCTTATGCGGAGATTGCCGCCCTTCTGGCTTTCAGCTCCCAGAGCCACTTTACAAGAGTCTTCCGGGAAGAAACCGGCTATACGCCAAAGGCTTACCAGACCCACTTCTTCCGCGCAGGAATCGGACAGCAGCACTAACCTGAGACAGCCTCCCCACTTTGGGACGATGGTCTGCCGGCCGCCTTTACAGTCCCTCCTGCTCTCTGCGTTTCAGCTCCGGCAGTACCGTACAAAGCATGGTGATAAAGCAGGCGCACCCTCCGATCAGGTTGGAGATTGGCTCGGCCCAGAATACACCATCCACTGACAGCCCGGCAACTTTGGGAAGAAGCAGTGTCAGCGGCACAACAATAAAGGCTTTCCGGAGCAGAGAAAAGAATACTGCCTTGCCCGATTTGCCAAGCGCCACGAACACATTCTGTCCGGTAAACTGCAGTGCCATAAAGCAGAATCCAAAGAAATAAATATGAAGCGCCGGAACACCCTTTTCTACCAGCTCCGGGGAATCATTGAAAATACGGATGAAAAATTCCGGAAACAGTTTGAGGACTCCCCAGATCAGAAGCGTATAGCTTACACAGAGTCCCGTGACAAACCAGATCGCCTGCTTTACCTTATGATAGGCCTTTGCCCCGTAATTAAAGCTCATGACCGGGGATGCCCCGCTGGTAATGCCGTTCACCGGCAGTGTACAGATATCTCTGACAGAATTTAATACTGTCATAACACCGACATAAATATCGCCGCCATATATCTGCAGCGTTGCATTGCAGGCCACCTGCACCAGACCATTGGTAAAGCTCATGATAAAGCCGGACACGCCAAGTGCCATGATCTGCAGCACCCGCTTCCCGGACAGCTTCAGCCGGTCAGCCTTCAGCCGGAGTACCGCTTTTTTACCTGTCAGAAACCGCAACACCCAGATGACCGAAGCAAGCTGTGACAGGATCGTTGCAATGGCGGCTCCCTGTACGCCCATTTTCAGTACAAAAATAAACAACGGATCCAGGACGATATTCAGCACTGCGCCGATCAGAACCGAAAACATACCGATATTGCCAAAGCCCTGACTGTTGATAAAGGGATTCATTCCTACAGAGATCATGACAAACAGGGTGCCGAGCAGATAGATCCTGATATAGCTGCCTGCGTAAACAAAGGTCGCATCACTTGCTCCGAACAGATACAGCACCGGCTTATAAAACAACAACCCTGCCACCATTAGCACAGCGCCTGTCAGTACAAGCATCAGGAAGGAATTTCCCATAAGGTATTCCGCTTCCTCTTCATTTCCCCGTCCCCGCTCCATGGCACAAAGAGGACCTCCGCCATTACCAAAAAGCAGCGTAAACGCAGAAACCAGCGTAATGATCGGGAAGCACAGTCCGACGCCTGTCAGCGCCAGTGTTCCCACCTCCGGGATCCTTCCAATATACATTCGGTCTACGATATTATAAAGAAGGTTAAGCAGCTGTGCCACGGTCATGGGTACTGCAACCTCCATTATGTTTCTATATATACTTCCCTGTGAAAAGTCTGTCTGGTGGGTCTTCATGTCAGTTACTCCTTTTTCACCCACATTATAAGTTCCCTTTTCCTGATTCGTCAATCGGTAGGAATGGGAATTTTCTCCTGTAAAGAAATTTTCCAGCCTTTCAACCGAAAATTGATACTATCTGATTTCCCTAAATTATTATTTAAATTTAAGTTTCACTGAGCAAGCTGAACTTTTCTTGCTTTTTACAGTTTTATATGCTATCCTTGAATAGAGGAAAAGCCAGAGAGACGGCCTACCCTCTATAGCTTGGCAAAACTTTGTAGTTATGCCGTCAACTATTGCGAGTAGTTGGCGGCTATTTTCTTCCCTTAAAGATTGCATAACACAATCCAATAAGGGTAACAATGAACATACTGAACTCTATAAGCTCTGAATATGTAACCATTGGCATCGCCCTCCTTTCTTTTGTCCGGAGGGATTAGCCCCTCCTTAACAGAGGGTGACCGCCTTTGCTCTCTGACTTTTCTTGATTGACATTATATCAGACACATTTTGATCTGTAAACCGCAATAAAATAACAAATTCATCACTGTATTGGCCTGTATTTTTAAAGACAGTGTAACACAACTTAATGTTGATGATGAAATTGTAATCTATTATAATGGTGACATTGCAGAAACTTATCCGGCAGAGATCGATACGGTCTACGCCATCACATTAAAATAATATAAATCAGGATTAATCAAATCTGGCATTCGCCATTTCAAATTCCTTGATCAATCCCCGCAATAACTTGGTCTGTTCATCTGTCAGTACAGAACTTTTTATCATTCTGTCATCGGACAGACCAAGGAGATAATCTGCGGAAACATTGAAAATCTGGCATATATTTACCAATACTTCCAAAGAGGGATATTTTGTTCCCTGTTCATAGGCAGAAATGGAGCCCTTTACCAAACCAAGACGATTTGCCAACTGCTCCTGTGTCATTTTCTTTTCTGTTCGAAGTTCTCTAATTTTTTCGCCCATGAAAATCATATCTGCTGTCTCCCATACTTTTATAGTATAATCTATGGATATCTACCCAAAGTATTCTTATATTCTATTAGTTGACTACATGGGAATATTATGTTAAACTTCACCTGTAATTATTCTGATATCAAAAATACAAAGAAAAGGGTTGGAAAACGATGAAACACAACTTTTTAATTCATGAGGAGGAATTATTATGAGAAAAAGAACGATTGCACTTGTTGCTTTCCTGTTAACCGGCACTCTTTTTACTGCCTGCGGTTCAGAAAGCAATGTTGAGACAGCCACTTCTGAATTTTCAGAAGAAGCAGACACCTCTGCCGAAGAGTCTCCTGCTGACACAGAAACTGCTGATACAGCTTCTGCCCCTGCTGTTGATCCTGAAGAAGAATATAAAAACGGTTATGACTACTTATTATACTATGATTCTGAAATTAACGAAGGTACCAGAGACTATCCTGTTATTCTTGGTTTTAACTATCCTTATAAAGCTGATTCCAAAAATAACAGTGCTTTTGCACCTTCACGATACGACTTTGATACAAAATATACCGAAGTAATAGATTCTGTTCCTTGCCTTGCTACTGATTACTTTACCATCACCTCCGAGCAATACGAAATCACCTCTGACAATAAATTAATCTATACTGCTCCCAACTTTCCCGGAGAACAGGATGATACCGATGTAGAGGAAAAAGGTGAAGTGGAAACTCCTTACGGTACTGCCAAAGTCTATTTTGCAAAAACCCATGAAGAAGGCTTTGACGATCGCTGCAAAGAAGTAGCTCTGCTGAATACCGGCGACTACACAGTTACTCTCATCTGGGGTTCCTCTGGCGATCTTGAGGAATATTCCGGCACTCTGGAAACTTTGATTCCACTTGTCTTCTCTCCTATCGAAGTTTCCGATGATCAGAAGATCCAGATTGATGAAAACTCCATATCTGCAGATGAATCATACAGCGTTCTTATGAAAACAGGCCCCTATTATAATGATAAAGTTACTGTTTTTGGCTTTAATCCCATTCCTGAATCCGAAAACTGGTATGGTTCTTCTACTGTAACAGCTGCAGACGGAAGTTCTAAAAAGTTTCAGATGAAGGATCGGAACAGGTCTTCCGAATCCGACTGGGGAAAACAACACGGCTCCGTTATTGTCACTTATGACCCTGCCTATTTTAATTATTTCTTTGGCGGCCGTGGTATGGTTACTATGGATGAAAAAGCCAGTGTTGAAACTCCTTTCGGTACAGCAAAGATTTTTTATGCTACCCGTCAAGAAACTGTATTTCCGGAGTCAGAAGAAGTTGCTGTTATCAATAATCTTGGTACAAATATCGTTATTGATTATTGTCCTTATGACAGTTTTTCCGATGGCACTTACCGTGGTAAACTGGAAGAAATTATCCCCAAACTTTTTAATTAACATAATATGCACATCATTTTCCGCCTCTCACCAGCCGTTATTATCTCAAAGTAATAGCGGCTGTTTTCTTGCCATCCCGTTTTCACAGTGCTACTATAAATACGTAAAGTTATACTTGAACAGGAGGTATTTACGATGAATACAGATTTACTAACACTCATGGAAACAAGAAGAAGTGTGCGCAGCTTCAAGCCTGACATGATTCCCTCTGATGTCATTGATCAGATCATTAAGGCCGGCACCTATGCAGCCACAGGTATGAACAGACAGTCACCCATTATCATAGCTGTTACAAATAAGGAAATGCGGGACAGACTTTCCAGAATGAATGCAAAGATCATGGGAAGTGACAAAGATCCCTTCTACGGTGCTCCCGTTGTCCTCATTGTTCTCGCTAAAAAGGAAGCACCGACCCACGTTTACGATGGCAGCCTTGTCATGGGCAATCTGATGCTGGCAGCACATGCACTGGATATTGGAAGCTGCTGGATCCACAGAGCCAAAGAAGAATTTGAATCCGCAGAAGGCCAGGAAATCCTGAAAGATCTCGGCATCGAAAGTGAATACGAAGGAATCGGCCACTGTATCCTCGGTTATGTTGACGGAGAGTACCCCGCTACGCATCCCCGCAAGGACAACTGGGTCTATTACGTGAAATAATGATACTTTTTAGCCTGATACAACCTGAAAAACGATACTTACTCAAACAAATACGCATATTTCTTCATCTGGGAGAGAAGAATATCCCTTACCCGGTTCTTCTCTTCCGGAGAATATATGCTGATCTTATCAAGCAGATCATTCACATCTTTCGCACGAAAATTGAACTTCAAATGATTCCCATACAGTTTTTCTGCCAGATCAAGCTGCTCATCAAAATCTGAACTGATCGTCTTTGCCCGGACTTCCTTTATCTGCAGATATACATCTTTTCCCAGTGGATAATCTAAAGATGTATCTGCCAGCAGACCTGCTCCATTGTCAAAAATTGGACTGTAGGCAAACTCCCCATCCCCGTTCATCATGATAGCAATATTATGAGTGTGACGATCCTCATTCAGGAAAAAAGCATCTATGGTAAACAGCTTATTCATATATGCACCAAAATCAGGAAGCTTTGTGACCCGTTCTACCTGTTCCACCAAAAAAGTCAGTCTTTTCTCTGGCTCCGGGATTTTGAAAACAGACTGATAAAGACTCTGTCCAAAAAAAGTTTTAAACAGCCTTTCCAGCGTAATCAACTGCCATCCTTCCCTCAGAAAATTATTACTCATCACCCCGGAATAAACTGATGCTTTATACTTGACCTGTTCAGGCTCATACAGGACAAACTCATCCTGACGCAGAGAAGATTTCATCAGGAGATGCGAGATCATATATTCTGCAAGCCCCTCATATCCGGTATAATCTGCTTTATACCATATTCCGTTGTTTTCCCATTTTAACTGATTTCCCTTGGAAGACTGTCTGTTATTCTGTCTTTCATCCTGCTCAAAAAGTTCTACCATCCCATTCCCCCATCTAACGTTCTATCTGGATCCAGAAATCATCCTCTGCCATTCTGCCCGCCGTCTTTTCTATGATCATAAGGGGGTCATAAAACGGCAGATCCAAATCCTGTAACACCAGTTTCATTTTGTCCCTGCTGGCAGGAAAACATCTGGATTCCAGAAATTCTTCATACATCCTGTAGTCCGGATCCTCTACTTTACCAAATGCCCTGAACATAAGCTTATCCGTGTAATTGACAATGTGCACCCTCTGTTCCATTTCATTGACATCGATCAGTGTACAGGGCTTCTGCCGGTACATATACCAAAGTCTGAGAGGATACTCTCTTTTCGGAACCTGAAGCTGTTTTGGATAATCCGTATAACGATCCAGCATCTGAAGCAGCAAAACTACAGGCCCTGTAATATTCTCCTTACTGGTTTCCCAGCGCTCTACTGTTGATTTTGCGCAACAGATCAGTTCCGCAAACTCCCTTTGTGTCAGCTTCAGGCGTTTACGCAAAGCCCTGATCTCTTCTGCAGTTGTGTACGCCGGTACTGCAAAAAGTCTTTCTTTCATAAGTTCCTCCAAAGAGAAAAACCATTAAAATGAGTGTTTTTTCTTTTATTTTACCCTCATTTTAATGGTTTTAATCATTTCCGTCAATATTTATTATTCCATCCACCAGCTCCAGTGCGCCGCATCGGCCCTATCCATGATCTGTGGCATATTCATATGTAATACCTTTTCGATAATGTACTGACCCAGGAAGATCTTGCTGATCCAGGAATTGTCACTTGTCTCCGAAAGCTTGAAGCCGCCGTCCTCAAACAGGCAGATGCCGGGTACCAGTACCGTCTGTATATGCTCCTTCAGCGCCCTGATCAGCCTGCCATGCTTTCCATCCTCTGATACTGCCTCTGGTTTTCCGAAAAAGACAGGATAAATGATCCCTTCAATGACCGGTACGATCGCCATGGTTCCTTCTCCATCGAAAAGAGCTGGAAACCGTTTCTTTTTCCTGTCAAAATAAGCAAGCATATGCTCCTCACAGTTATCGGCTGCACTGTCAGCCTGCTCCTGATACTCCTCCATGGGAAGCTGTTCAAACATGCTGCCAAGTGCCAGATAGGAAGCAAAACACTTCATGGCAATATAACTGTTTCTCCTTGCCTGTCCAAGGCTCACATCCAGTGAGTCATAAGTCGTGATCTCACTGCCGCCCTCGCACCTGGAAGAATCCACATCCATGATACCGTCCGAGATCAGCCCGTCACGCTTCTGCATGGACTGGAAGCACTCCACCAGTGTCTCTTTCCTGGACAGAAGCCATACCGTGTTACCGGTTCTATACGCATACACCGCTGCTGCCAGGATCCAGTTGCAGAGCTGCTCCTGTGTCATATAGGAAAAGCAGTCCGTCAGATAGGGAATCTCATAGCTGGATTGTCCCTTTGGTGTAAATACATAGTGAGAACCCATGTCATGGGTAAAAGAGATACTGCACTGATCCTTATAGGAATAGGATTCCACAAAGAAATCCAGTGCATTCCTCACTGTCCAGGGATGATACCGGCACTCAAAGAAAAGATGATCAATCAGCAGATCAAAGGTATTCATCATCAGGAAAGTTCCTTCGTTGACGATCCAGCGGCTCCTTTCTCCTTCCTTCATCAGCATGGAACTGATATAAAAGGACTTTACCGACTGACAGAACAGCTTCAAAACCATAGCCGTCTTTGGAGATCACACCACAGCGCTCTTCCCCGCACATCTGGCTTAAAAACTGCTTGCCCTTCATATTGCCAATGCCAAAGAAGCCTTGGATCTCCTGCTCCCCATCCCTGTTGTCCACACAGAATCTTGCCACGATGGCGGGAAGCGCTTTTGACTTTACCTCCGGTTCCTCTCCTCTTTCCACATCAGAAAGCTCTGTCACCCGGTTCATCAAGGAAAATGAAAGTCTCCCTGTCTGGAACGTGTCAGTCGCAAGCCCGAAGCCTCTGCTGACCTCCTCTTCAGTAAAGGCATGCTCCTGAAGCTCTGATCCATTCTCATCTTTGGCGAAGCTGTCCTTTTCCGAAGAAATGCTTTTCTCATAAAAAGGCAGCATAGATAACGTATTTCCTTCTTTGTATCCGATAAAAATATCCTGATCCGGGATTCTGTCACTCTGGAGGCAAAATCCGCCGCCAAGTCCAGCAAGTCCCATGGCAAATCCCGCATTTGCCCCGATCGGGCTGTGGATCGCCTGAAATAAATCTGTACTCATTTCCTTTCCTCCTGTGCCGGATCAGATATTTTAAATCCTGCCGGCATTTTTAACTTCCTGCTTTCATTTCACCTACCATTCTATCATATTCTTCCTCACTGATCCTGTATTTTTTACGGATCAGCAAATAGGCCGCCAGCAGCATCAGTACCAGTATCAGTACCAGTGCAGAGATTCCCTGATTCAGTGCTCTCACCAGTTTTTTTCTGTGGTGTCCACAGCTGTCTGGCATCTCCAGATCCATCCCGGCAGATCTGCGTAGGCACCCCAGTCGGAAATGACAACACCGTCAAAGCCCCATTCCTCTCTCAGAATCTCTATCAGAAATCTCCTGTTTTCACAAGCGTACGTTCTATTCAGGCAGGAGATGAGGACAGCCTCATGCAGACCATCTCCGACTATTTTAACCATGGATTTATTATTGGACGAATGTCCCTGAATGAAGCAAGACAGTGGAAATACTGGGCGGTTTCCGTCGTTGCCATTGCGATCCACTATGCAATCCTTGGCGGGCAGGAGGCGCTTTCCTATCTACAGGAAAAAGCGCTGGAGCTAGTACGTGCCGTCCATGCTGCCAGAAGCAAAAACGCACTTCCTCCCAAGTACACAGAGTGCGGTTGGTTCCTTCATATTTACCTTGAAAAAAATATACTCTCGTGTTATATTGAACATAGAAAAAGGGAAAGCCAGAGAAGCGGCTTACCCCGAATATTATAGCATCAACCTTTTATAAAAGGTCGGCCGTCATTATTCGCAGTAATGGCGGCTATTTTCGTTTTCCCTTGAAAATCATGTAACACAATTCCACAAGGGTGCAAATGAATATTCCAATCCGAATTAAATCAGAGTATGTAACATACATCGGCAACGCCCTCCTTTCTTTCGTCTGGAAGGTTAGCCCCTCCGAAAAAAGAGGGTAAGCCGCCCGGCTCTCTGGTTTCCCATATATCTATATTATCATCTAACAGCATATCTTTCAATTAAATTCTGATCAGATCATCTTTTCTTGAAAGATTTTCGGGAAAGACTGTATTTTCGGACAGACGGTTATTTATATGATGAAACCAGAAATTTGCTGACACAGGAGTTTGCTGATATATCGATCGTAAATAATATTGTAGAACAGATCGCATCCGGCGAAAATACCCTTAACACAATCGCAGCTAAAATCGGTGAAAAAGAACCAACCGTATTGTATTCATTAAATAAGCTGATCAATGTCGGGCTTGTTGAAAAGAAAAAATGTATCACAGACGAAAAGAATAAGAAAAAAACGCAGTATGTTTTGAAAGACTATATGTTCAAGTTCTGGTATGAGTTTATCCCCAAAGCTACCAGTGTTATCGAAATGGGACAGGGTGCACTTTACTATCAGAAGGCTGTTAAACCGGTTTTACATTCTTTTATGGACACTGTATTCGAGGAAATGTGCAGATATTATACTTTAAAGCAGGGAATCACAGGTGAATATGGCTGCTTTCTCACTTCAGTGGGTTCCTGGTGGGGCACAGAAAATATCACAGACAAAAATGATAACATAAGAACACAATCCGCAGATATTGATGTTGTTTCCATATCAGAGTTAGATAAAAAGGCTGTTATTGGGGAGTGCAAATTTAAAAATGAAAAGATAGATAAGGGGATTTATGAAACTCTGATCCGAAGAGGAAAGCTGATAGCAGCAAAATACAAAGTTTCAAAATATATTTTCTTTTCCTTATCCGGATACACTGACTGGTTTAAGGATTTGAAAGATGAAGATGTTTTACTGCTTACACTGGAATCTCTTTATGAATGAGATCTATAAAACTTCCTGGATATCAACCATTGCTTCATTGAGACTGTTTCTTGTCTACAGGATTCCATCCTCATTCTCCTCCCCATATTCCATTTCCCACTTCTCTTCATTCTTATCTGCCGTCTGCTTAAGTGCCCTGCCAAGTCCTGTCAGGGCTGAGAAAGGGGCAAACTGGGCCGCTCTGTTCATTCTCGACATCCTCTCATGCTTCTTACTCGCAGGATGCGGCAGATCTATGATATCCTCATACGAATCTTTCATGGTTTTCTGATTTCTCCTTCTTCTGCTCCGGTTCACTGTCCGCTGTCCCGGCACGGTGTCCCCCGATCTGCCCGTTCCGCTCTCTGGCAGTCGCACCATCCAGGAAGTTCATGCCTTTCAATACAGCATTTTTCCCATACTTCTTTTTAATTGAAAGAAGTGCCTCCTGTACCTTACGCTCCTTCTCCAGCTCTTCCTTCTCATGCTCTCTCTCCTGATCCTTTTCCTGATAATCAGTAAAAAGATCAAGCTGTTCATAGCTTTCTTCTTCCCGGATCTCTTCCTCACTGACCACATGATTGGTCGTCACGCTCATCCTTCTGACCAGAAGCTCCGGGTTCACGATCCGGTCATACAGCGTAAGCGTAGCTTCTATGATCATCCTGGCTGACGCGGTCTGCCGTTTCAGGTTAATGGAACCGTGAGCCGGCTTCGGAACCTGTCGTCCATAGCGGTCTGTCGTCACAGGTCCCTTATATTTCCGGCGGATCTCCGGATTACTTAAGGATTCTATGTCATACCCTATATCCAGTACAATCTGGTCTGTCACCAATTTCTTATCTACCAGATCAAGAGCCGCTCCGTCTGCCATCTCATGGATGACCAGCCTGGCTTTGTCGAAGGAATAAGGATTCTGCAGCACCTGTCCGGAGCAGAAGCTGTTATTCTCCGGCTTATAAGCCTTCACATCTGCGATCGTACACGGTTCATATCCCCAGGCATGGTCGATCAGAAGCTCTGCGTTCACACCGAAAAGCTCATACAGCAGATCTTCATTATGGAAATCCTCCGGCTTCCCAACAGAGCATCTGGCCACATCACCCATGGTATACATTCCATTCTCTGCCAGCTTTCTGGCATAGCCCCGCCCTACCCGCCAAAAATCGGTGATCGGCTTATGACCCCAGAGCTGCTGCCGGTAGCTCCTCTCTGTCAGCTCTGCGATCCGCACACCATCTGCGTCCGGTGCCACATGCTTGGCCACGATATCCATGGCGATCTTGCACAGATACATATTGGAGCCGATCCCTGCTGTAGCTGTAATACCGGTACTCCCAAGTACATCCCTGATCATGGTCATGGCAAGCTCATGGGCTGTCATACCGTATGTTGGCAGATATCCGGTGACATCAATAAATACCTCATCAATGGAATACACATGAATATCCTCCGGTGCCACATATTTCAGATAAATATTATAGATAGCCGTACTGTGCTTTATATACCGCGCCATCTGGGGCGGTGCCACGATATAATCTATGGCAAGCTCCGGATGTGCCTTCAGCTCATTTGCAAAGTGTGATTTGCCGGTAAAACGGCCTCCCGGTGCTTCCATGCGCCGCTTTCTGTTAGCCTCCTTCACCTTCTGGACCACTTCAAACAGTCTCGCCCGCCCCGGGATCCCATAGGCCTTCAAGGAAGGAGACACGGCAAGACAGATGGTTTTCTCTGTACGGCCTGCATCCGCTACGACCAGATTCGTATTCAGAGGATCCAGTTCCCGTTCCACACATTCTACTGATGCGAAAAAGGACTTCAGATCGATCGCAATATAGCTTTTCTCTTCCATACAGCAATCTCCTTCCGCTATTTCCTACTAAAATGTTAACACCGCATCAGTCAGTCTACAATACAGATTCTCGTCTCCTTCTTCCCTGTAAGTTTCAAAAGTTCCTTCTACTACAACATCTGTATATTCCTCAGGATATTCGTCCGGATACTTATGGCTTCCATCTCCCCACACAAATTCCAGCCCCTGTGCGCAGCAGGCTGTTGCATCCTGAATAATACAATAATAATAGTAGCTTTGCGTTGGTTCATAATAAGTTGCGTAAAAGCTTCCCTCCATCCGAAATGTCTTACCTTCATAATCTTCCGGCAGGATCATCATCTGATAAACTGTTGCATATACCATATCACTGCTCATTGCTGTCAGATCATAATCTACGGTAGTTTTCCCTTCCGGCTCTGCTCCAGCAGTTTCCTCTTCCACCATATCATCTGCTGCATCATTCGGTATGGCTGTTTCTTCTGGCATTTCGACAGTAGGTGATTCCTCCTGCACTGTTTCATATACTTCCTCTTCAATTTGGCGAACGATCAGTTCTTCAACAGAGCTGGAACTGCTGACACCTTTGATCTTAGTATTTTTGTGCTTACATCCGGTTATCAGTGCAATACATAACAATATGAAAATACCTCTTTTTACAGATCTCATGCCTTGCCTCCTGTTGCTTTTCCCACCAGACAGCAGACAAGAAAAGCCACCATATCTGCTGCAACAATTGTAGAGCCTACCGGTGTACCGGCTAAAATTGATACAAGAAGTCCAATAACCGCACACAGCACCGACAGACAGACAGAACAAACTGTAACGCTGAAAAATGTCCGAAATATCCGCATTGCGGACAGTGCCGGAAATATAACAAGTGCCGATATCAGCAGAGATCCTACCAGATTCATTGCCAGAACAATAATTACCGCTGTAATCACTGCTATCAGCAGATTATAAAAATCTGTTTTCATTCCGGTAGCCTTTGAAAAAGTCTCATCAAAAGTTACACAAAAAATCTTATGATAAAATAAAATAAAAATAACTACTACAATAACAGACAGCAGACAGCATAAAGTAACCTGTCCCTGTGTCAGCGTCAGAATAGATGTCGAGCCGAATAATGTACTGCATACATCTCCGGAAAGATTAGGTCCCGTAGAAAATATATTCATAAGCAGATAACCTATTGCCAGCGCCCCCACTGAGATCATGGCAACTGCTGCATCTCCCTTTATCTTCGTATCCTGTCCTGTACGTAACAGTAAAATTGCACAAATTACAGTAACCGGCAAAATAAACAGCATATTATTTGTAAAATTTAAAACAGAAGCAACTGCCATTGCTCCAAACGCTACATGTGACAGCCCATCTCCAATAAAAGAAAAACGTTTCAGCACCAGCGTAACTCCCAAAAGAGAGGAACAAAGTGCAATCAATATACCCACAATCAAAGCATATCTTACAAATGGATATTCAAAATAAAAGATTAATTTATCAATCAAAGTCCATCCTCCCTATAAACCGGCCCGATCTCTTTTTAATTTCAGATATTCCTGCTTTGTACCATAAAATACAGTCTTTCCCATGCACATAATATGGCTGGCATACTTAACTGCTGCCTCAATATCATGTGAGATCATAATGATTGTGACTTTTTCTTCATTGTTTAACCGTTCAATAAGCCGGTACATCTCTTCCGCTGCCCTGGGATCAAGTCCTGATACCGGTTCATCCAGCAGCAATATCTTTTTTGTTGCACAAAGCGCTCTGGCAAGCAGAACTCTTTGCTGCTGTCCACCGGACAGTTCCCGGTAACATTTATTTTTCAGATGTGTGATCTGCAGCTTTTCCATCATTTTCTCTGCAGTTTTCTTCTCTGCTTTGTTATAAAAGGGACGAAGACCACAGTGGTTCTGACATCCGGAGAGAATAATTTCTCTCACGGATGCCGGAAAATCCTTTTGTATTACCGTCTGCTGTGGCAAATATCCAATTTCATCACTTTTGACTCCTTCTCCAGTCAGAATTGATCCTCCGACTGGCTGCTGCAGATGAAGCAGAGTTCTCATCAGGGTTGATTTTCCAGAACCATTTTCTCCTATAATATACAGATAATCTCCCTGATTTACAGAAAAACTGATGTTCTTCAGAATGGCTCTGCCATCATAACCTATACTTAAGTTCCGACAGGTAATTTGTGCCATGATTCCTCCTACTGCAATGCTTCTTTCAGGACATTCAGATTGCTCTCCATGACTGAAAGATATGTAGTTCCATTTGCAACATCTTCTGAGGTTGTGGACTGCATGGAATCCAGTGTCAGGATACTCTGATTTTTATCCCTGGTATTCTCAATAATAGTTTTCGCTATTTTCTGATCCGATTTTTCAATCGTCATGACATATTTAAGTCCAAGCTCATCCACTTTTTCAGCTAGGAAAGAAATAGTTTCAAAGCTGGCTTCACTCTCGGCAGAGCAGCCCGCAAAGGCAGCATAGTAGCTCAAGCCGTAATCATCCACCAGATAACGGAATGGGAAACGATCGCCAAACAGCAGCGTCTTCTGTGGAGCATCCTTTACTGCATCCTGGTAACTGGTATCAAGGGATGCCAGTTTCTCCTCATAAGCCGTTAAATTCGCATCATACATATCCTTATTTGCAGGATCTGCTTTTTCCAGTGCTTCTGCAATTGCCTTACATAAGGTTTCCGCATTTTTCAGAGAAAGCCATACATGTTCGTCATATTCTTTTTCTTCATGTTCCAGCATATCTTCTGCGATCTCCGCACCAGTCATGTCAGCAGGATAATAAGTAGGCCAGTTTTCCATCTCTTCCGACAAAGCATCAAAGCTGTCATTACCTGCATAAATATGGAAATGCTCTGCCTTTCCAGGTGCTATACCATGATCACTGAACTGTACATATTTAGGAGCATCTGACGATCCACTGACAGCTTCAAAGAAATAACGGACTCCACGGTTACCGGATTCATAATCATAAATCTGATATCCTTTATATTCGTAGGATGCTTTTGATGCGACTCCGTTTTTTGTAAATTCCATTGTGCCGTTTTCACCGTCAATTACAATTTTTTCTACATCTGTTTTATATCCGGTTTCGTAATATGCCTTGTATTCCTCTGCTGTTTTATCACCATTTTCAGCCTTGCGCTCCATTACCTCATCCAAATCTCCATCTTCCAAATAAGGATAAACAGACTGCCAGTCACCTGACCAGTCAGACAGGCTTCTGTCCTGTACATCACTGTCGGCAAAATGAGAATATCCATGATTATGTCCTTCTTCAGCCTGCATGCCTGGCATTGCTTCTTCTGTTTTTACAGTATCTTTCAATACCTCTAACAGATTGATCACCTGCATATCCTTATTGACCGCTTCCTTCAGGGCATCCTCAACCCATTCATCTGATTCTCCGCCAACATATACAAAAATATCACAATCAGATATTTTCATAATATCGTCTGCTGTCGGCTGATAGCTGTGCAGATCCACTCCATTATCAAGAAGCATTGTAAGATCAATATTGGAAATCTGATCTCCGGCAATCTGACGTACCCAGTCATATTCCGGGAATATCGTTGTCACAACTTTAAGCTCTGTTGTATTTTCAGTTGAAATGTCAGAATTTTTTTGACTGCAGCCAGCAAGACAACAAATTGCCATAACGGCTGCTATCAGTAAAGAAATGTATTTTTTCATGAAATAAAGCCTCCTGTTCTAAATTTTCCTAAAAAAAGGTACAAAAAACAGAAGGTACTGTGATATCATCCATCCTGTACCCTTCTGTTTATATAGGCTTTA
>NZ_JAXXXI010000049.1:0-52425 GCF_037359455.1 Suilimivivens sp. | reverse complement strand
TGTTGGCATCCAAAATAGGAGAATAATTTTATGCATGATGCAAAAATGATATTGAAATAGGAGGAACAGAAGTATGTACGTTGGTTCTGATTTAAATACAGTATCTTCATGGTATGGTCAACAAAAAGGCAACAATAGGAAAGCCCCTGCATCTGCGGAAAAGATATTTTATACGGCTGAAACACCAAAGGTATACCAGATATTCACAACAGATAATATGTTGTGGACAGGAGGTAATGGTACAGGTCTTTCTTATTGCCTTAAATATGCGGATGATTCGACGGATGAAAATCCAGTGGTGTTAGCGAAAGGTGTGGATGAAAACGGAAAAGAGTTTGAACAAAGAATATATATCAATGACGTTGATCCATCAAACGCCACAGTAGTCGAAATGCGTGCATTGGAGGCACATTACAAAGTGGAGAAGCAGGGAGGTTTTACGTCTTTGCCGCTTGAAGCTGGTAATATGGGGCTTAATGACAGAAGAGATTTTATTTCAATGTTTAAAGAGTGCATAGAAGATTTAAACAAATTAGGAAGGTTTGATTTATCGTTGCTTTGGACGAAAAGTATGGATGCTTATCTTGATTTGACAAGTGCAAATAGTAAGTACAAATAAGGCTTAGCTATTTGGACATAGAAGGAGAGAATTTAGAAAAAACGAAGGAGATTGAGACAATGCAGTCAATATCAAGTTATATTAATCCTAATACAAGAGGACTTACATCTAATTACAAAAATACAGCTATTAAAGATAAGGAAACCTATAATGAGGCGATGTCGCAGCACTTACTAAATCCGGTAGAAGATTTGGTTCAAGTGTTAAAAACACCTATAAAATTGGCGAAGAGTTCGTCACTTAGCAGACAGAATAATTCTGTTAATATTGCGGAAGGGCAAAGGATCCGTGTTAATGGAGGTCATGTGCTTACGGTTACGGCGCATGGAGTAGAGGTTTCTGGTGGAGATAATCCGTATGATACACAATCATATGTAAAAGCACAGAGAATGGCAGATGCATTGGCATCCATGCTGCGAAATGCAGGTGGGACAATGACTACTGTAGCACATTCAAAGGAGGAATATGCCCGGTATACAGAAGGAATTACGGATGTTATGTCTTATCTGGGTATAGACACTTCCAAAGATTTTACGGTCAATGGTATGAAATATAGCAAAAATAAAGATGGTTGGTATGAGTCAGAAGCGAACAGTGATGCGCAGGCGGCATATGAACAGTTAAAAGCGAATAACAGAACCTATCAGTTTGCAGACGAAAAGACCAAAAAGCAGGTTGCATATATTAGTGATTATTACCTTCAGACAGTGCCGGAGAGTGTAAAAGCGGCGTATCAGGAAACATTGGAAGAAACTGGTTTTAATCCATTTCAGACAGATGTAACCAGTACATTAACGCAGCTATCGGTAGAGCAGGATTTTCTGACAGGTGGTGATGACAATATTTTTGGTGAAACGAAAGAAAGTTGTTTAGCAGCTATCGACAAAGTATTGGAGAGAATAGAAAATCCGCTGGCAGCAGTTACAGATGAAAGGGCAGCATATCTGCAACAGGAAAAAGAATTTTATACCGTGCTGGCATCTAAAATACGAGAATAATTGAGAAGCTGCAGACATTTAATTAGACAAAACTTTTTATTAAAACTTCAAGCTGTTGGAGGTGGATTTATGGGAATCGCTTTTTCAAATATAGGAACAGTTGGAAGGGAACAGTTAATTACTTCTGGTAGTAATGGAGAACCAAACTGGTCTTATATTCCATCGAAAGGAAAAAGTACGAAAACACAGACTGAATTTGTGAGTGAGATTAAGAAACTGGCACAAAAGGCTGCCAATGCTACTGATAAAACGGAACAAGACTCTATTTTTAAAGCAGGCAGATATCAGTTCGCTGAAAACGGTCTTTACAGGATATAATTCTTTTGTAAGCAAAATATCGCAGAAAGCAACTGGTATATTGAATGCTGCAAACCGGGCGAGTGCAACCTATACAAATAATGGTACGTACTCTAAGACGGATTCTTCTTTGACATCGAGCAAGATAGATAAAGAAGTATAGAAATATTACACAAGTGGTTCGATATATAAAATAGTTATCATTAATTACTGAACATAAAACGAAATGGGAGAGATGTATTATGAATATTGATTACGGTCAGTTTTACAGAGGAACAACGAATATTCCCTCATATGGGAATGGTATATATAAGAAAGACACCCTTGTAAAGTATGAATTTAACACTACAGATGAACATGGCAATAAGATTATGGACAAGATGTCAAGGGAAGAAACCCTGCAGGCGATGAAGGACATCGGTTCGCAGTATGGAGATGCGGTTATTGTTGAATTTTCGGGAGATGGAATGGCTGCACTTGTGGAAAACAAGAAAGGTATAGTGGATGCCAATGTAACGAAAGAGCAGCGGGAATCAATGGAGGCGAGAAATGCAGCGTTCCAAAAAGAAATTACGCAGGTTGATAACTCACTAGAACTTCCGGCATATTCCGGAATGTATGGTGCAGACAAGGCGGTTGCATCTGCGGTGGAGAACTGCAGCAAAGAGGAACAGGGATTTGTGTATGATATCATCCGTCAGAATTTCCTTGTCGGAAATACTGGCTCTATGACAGAGGAAGAACGGCAGGCAAATATTTCACTTGGTATGAAAAAAGCGGAATATGCGGCAGAGAATTTTATCCCGGAAGATAGCAGAAAACCATTTTTGGAAGCAATGGAGTCTATCGCAAAGCTTGCGAGCGCAGGAAAAGCTGACAATAACGGAAATATGGACTATGGAGTAGGGAAAGGTACATATCTTGGACATGGTAGCAATCTAGTAAAGACTACAAATGCGCTTGATATGATGAGGACGATGGACGGCAGTGCATACACGGAATATCAGAAGATTAGTAAAGAAAGCAGCAATGAGGACAGACAGCTTAATGCATTAAAATACCTTACAAATTGGTATGAAGGGGCAGTGAAAAAGAATCCTTCGATGGTTGATAATTACGAAAAGCAGTCGGAGGAATATGTGGAGAAAAATGTAAAAGATCAGAAGCTGGATGCAACTTTTTCAGATATAAAGACAGAGAATAGAGCGGCTTTTTTTGAAAGTCTGAAAGTGTTCCAGAATAATAATCCTAATTTTCTTTCATCTATCATAAACCGGGAGCTGGCATCTAAATTTTGGGGTATTTGAGAACCGTAATTTGAAGATATTATATACAGATTGAGGTAAGAGGATGAATGTAAGCACAGTAAACCAGCTATTGACATATTCAAAGCAAGCAGAGGCAGGAATACACTAAAAAGTAATACAGATGTTGCTTGGAGCAGGAAATAAAAAAATTCTTTTCTGCTTCCCAACAGTCAATGCGGAGCATATAGCCCGCAGAGGTATAAACATCAATACTATTACGTTGTGGATTGTATTTTGCAAATATTGTTCTCATCGTATCAAATCTCCTTATCATTCAATCAATCATTTGTTACAAAAATCAGAAGCATTTCAATCAGTTCACCATGTCATTTTCATTTTGTGTTATAATGTGTTATCAGATTTTTTTGCCCTTGTATTTACCCTTATCAGAGTTCGTAAACACTGGTGGGACGATATAACACAAGGGAAACAATAGAGGAAAGCTCACCTGTGATAAACTTAGTGTTTTCAAGGACTTGGGAGATATTTGATAATAAAATATATCAGTTATTAAATCCCTTGGTAAAATCTCAATTCAAGTTTGCAGAAATATCTTTCTAACTTTCCCTATTTTACAGGCTTTTCAGCCGCAAGGAGAACGGGGAGCGCAGCTGCTCCATTGATTTGCTGATCGAACTGTCCTGCATTCTCCATGTCAGCACGGATTATCTTCTGATGGGCAGCGAGCCAAGCAAAGAGGAAGTCAAAAATGATCTTCTGAGCATTATTTCGGAGCTGTCTACGATTGCGAAGAAAATCTAAAAAGCATTTTGTCGATCTGCAAGCATCATATGCCTCGTTGTGAAACCGACGAGGCATTTTTCGACAAAATCAGACGATACGGAGTACGGAAAGGTTAGCTATGTGCGTTTTCATATGCTTTTCGGATTCCGTCCGGCAAGTGGTCGGGAATCAGTGTCTTTAGTCTGTCCTCACTGCCGTCTTTGATTGCCTGCTCATAGTACCAGCATTTGAATTTCAGCATGTCCAGAGTGCGGTTCATCTGCTCAAGCTCTGCCTCCATGTGCGACCGTTGCGCCTCAAACAGTGCCTTGCGTTGTGGGTAGGTGGACGGCCCTTCTACACACCAATCCATGAATTGCCGGATGTCCTTGATCTCCATGCCAGCTTTTTTCAGACATTCAATGACCCGGAGTGCTTCAATCTCCGTGTCACCGAATTTGCGGATGCCGGATACTCGTTCCATGTTCGGAAAAAGTCCCTGCTTGTCATAATAGCGCAGCGTGGAGATAGGCAATCCGAACATCTCTGCCACCTGTCCAATAGAATACATAAATTTCCCTCCCCAAATTTTCAAAAAATATCTTGACCTAAAGTTAGGTTTAGGTATTACTATGAGAATAACACAAAGAATATAAAAATGCAAGGAGTGTTCTACGATGAATAAAAAGGTACTAATCATTTCCTCAAGTCCCCGTAAGGGCGGCAACTCTGAAACGCTGGCGGCAGCATTTGCCAAGGGCGCACGGGAGGCAGGCAATCAGGTAGAAACCGTATATCTGCGGGAAAAGCAGGTTGGCTTCTGCAAGGGCTGTCTTGCCTGCCTGAAGTTGGGGCACTGCGTCATCCAAGACGATGCCGTGGAAATTGCCGCCAAAATGCACGATGCGGATGTGCTGGTGTTCGCAACCCCCGTCTACTATTACTGCGTCAGCGGTCAGCTCAAGACTATGCTGGATCGTGCCAACCCATTGTTCGATACGGACTACGCCTTTACGAAAGCCTACTTGCTGGCAACAGCGGCAGAGGACGCACCGGAAACCTTTGCGGGCACAGAGAAAGCCGTGCAGGGCTGGGTGGACTGCTTCCCCCGCTGTGCACTGGCTGGCACAGTGTTTGCGGGCGGTGTAAACGGCGTGGGAGAGATCGCAGGTCATATTGCACTGGAGCAAGCTTATCAGATGGGCAAGGAGGTGTGAGCCATGGCAATCAAACAAACGGCAGGCAGAGATGCTCTAGGGGAATTTGCTCCAAAATTTGCGGAATTGAATGATGATGTTCTGTTCGGGCAGGTGTGGAGCCGAGAAGACAAGCTTTCCCTGCGGGACCGCAGCATTGTAACAGTGGTGGCGCTGATGGCGCAGGGACTGACGGATTCGTCTTTTCAGTACCATCTGACAACCGCAAAGAACAACGGTGTAACCAAAACGGAAATTGCGGAGATCCTGACCCATGCGGCATTTTATGCGGGCTGGCCCAAGGCGTGGGCGGCCTTCCGTATGGCAAAGGAGGTATGGGCGGAGGACGATGCTGCCGACGCAAAAGCCAAACACCAGAACGAGATGGTATTTCCTATCGGAACACCCAATGATGACTTTGTGAAATACTTTATCGGGCAAAGCTATCTCGTACCTCTTTCTACGCAGCAGGTCGGCATTTACAATGTGACCTTTGAACCCGGCTGCCGTAACAACTGGCACATTCATCACGCCAAAAGCGGCGGCGGACAGATCCTCGTCTGTGTGGCTGGTCGAGGTTACTATCAGGAATGGGGCAAACCGGCACAGGAGCTCCGTTCCGGCGATGTGGTAAATATTCCTGTTGGTGTAAAGCACTGGCACGGCGCAGCACCGGATAGCTGGTTCTCTCATCTGGCAGTAGAGGTTCCAGGGGATGAAACCTCCAATGAATGGTTGGAAGCCGTGGACAACACAGTATATCTTAAAGCAGCAGGCAAGGAGGTCTGAATATGGAAAAATTGAATCTGACACAGGAATGGGACAAGGTGTTCCCAAAAAGCGACAAGGTGGATCACAAGAAAGTAACCTTTCACAACCGCTACGGCATCATACTGGCGGCGGATATGTACACGCCAAAGAGTGTGGTGGGCAAGTTGCCCGCTATTGCCGTCAGCGGTCCGTTCGGTGCGGTAAAGGAGCAGTCCTCCGGTCTGTATGCACAGAAAATGGCAGAGCTTGGCTTCTTGACGATTGCCTTTGACCCGTCCTACACCGGAGAGAGCGGCGGTACACCCCGCTATGTCGCTTCGCCGGACATCAACACCGAGGATTTCTGCGCAGCGGTGGACTTCCTCTCCGTGCAGGAGAATGTTGACCCAGAGCGCATCGGTATCATCGGTATCTGTGGCTGGGGCGGTATGGCGATCAACGCTGCTGCCATTGATACCCGCATCAAAGCTACAGCGGCCATGACCATGTACGACATGACCCGTGTAACTGCCAACGGATATTTTGATGCTGAGGATTCTGAGCAGACACGCTATGAGAAGAAAAAAGCCATGAATGCACAGCGCACTGCAGATTACAAAAACGGTACCTATGCTCTGGCAGGCGGTGTGGTCGATCCGCTGCCGGAGGACGCACCGCAGTTTGTAAAGGACTATTACGCCTACTATAAGACTTCGCGAGGCTACCATCCCCGCAGCCTGAATTCCAACGGCGGCTGGAATGTGACCTCCTCGCTGTCGTTCCTGAATATGACGATCCTGCAATACAGCAGCGAGATCCGCTCCGCCGTACTGCTGGTGCACGGAGAGAAAGCGCACTCCCGCTATTTCAGCGAGACGGCTTACAGCAAGCTGACCGGGGACAACAAGGAATTGCTCATTATCCCCGGTGCAAGCCACACTGACCTTTACGATCAGATGGACATCATTCCGTTTGAAAAGCTCAATGCATTCTTTACGGAGTATTTGAGATAAAGCGGCATATTATGTGTTTTGCGTAAGCATCTGGAGGAAGGTTTATATCAAGTTTCTACTGTTTCTGCATCGGATGTACTGAAACGAAATACAGACTCTTTAGAAAAAAGAGCAGTTGATGATGGAATGTCCGGTGCAGTGTGGGTGTAATGCTCATGTTGCATCGGTTTTTTTGTAAAAATAATTTTTAATAATGTTGATTTTTAACTGCTCTTATACCATTGCAAATCAGAAGCAAGCACGGTATAATATGGATAAGAAGACAAAGGCCACCGCAACGGTGCGAAAAATAGATTTTGGCTGCTTCTACAAGGAGCAGATCGAGAAGCGTTATCCTCAGTGGCTGAAAACGCAGATATGTGATGCAGCAAGCTATTTGTATAAGCCGAAAGGCCGCAGAAATGCGGCTTTTCCTAAATACATGAGTTAGCCGAACCTAACTTGCCAATGCGCGCGTGCTGGTTAGATAAATCTAACTATAAAAGGAGAGACAGCAATGCGAGAACACAAGAATTTCTGGGACAGAAATGCAGGTCTGTATGACTGCTTTATGCGAAAAGACAGGGCAGTATACGAAAAAATATATGAGCTGATCCGTCCGGTCGTGAAAGACAAAACAGTGCTGGAGTTGGCTACAGGAACGGGACTGATCGCCAAGCATATCGTAAAAGTAACGGCTCACATTGAGGCGACGGATGCCTCTCCCGAAATGATTGCAGAAGCCAAGCGGGGACATTGCTCTGCGAAGCTGCATTTTTCCGTGCAGGATATGTTTTCTTTGCCATACGCAGGTAATTCATTTGATGTGGTGATCGTATCCAACGCATTGCACATCGTGCCGCAGCCAGAGAAATCACTGCGAGAAATCAAACGGGTGCTGAAGGACGATGGTGTGTTGATCGCGCCAACCTTTACTCACGCGGAAAATTCACTTAGGGGAAGGATCAAAGCCTATTTTATGAGATTGGCAGGCTTCCCTCTGCATAGCAGGTGGACGAGCGAGGAGTATCTGAGTTTTCTGCGGCTGCGGCGGGGCGAACATCAAAACGCTATTAAAACTGTGCCCCAAAGGCAAGGTGCAGGGCATCGGCTACTCGGCTGTCAGCGTAGAAAAAGCGCGAAAGGCCAATGCAAGTGCCATTGCGGCAGGGCGGTGTACCGTGCAGCAGGCAAGTGTGGCAGAGCTGCCGTTTGAAGTGGAGCAGTTTGAGGTAGTGACCGCCTTTGAAACGGTCTATTTTTGGCCGGAGCTTGCGCAAAATTTCAGAGAAGTCTATCGGGTGCTGAAACCCGGCGGGACTTTTTTCATCTGTAACGAAGCAAATGGAGAAACAGCAAAAGACGACAAATGGACGAAGATCATTGATGGTATGACCATCTACACGGATACTGCCCTGAAGGCATATCTGGAGCAAGCAGGATTTTGTAAGATTCAGAGCCACAAAAATAAAAAAGGCTGGCTGTGCGTTACTGCGCGGAAATGAGAGGAGAAAAAAGCCATGAGCATTTTTGCATCCATCCTGCGGGCAGTGTATAGACTCTCCGGGGTGAAAAAGTCTTTCGCACTGCCGGAGAACGAATTGCGAAAGGAAATTGAAAAGCAAAACCGACATCGCGGCGTTTTTACGCCGACCGACCACAAGGCATATTATGAGACGATAGAAGTCAACGGCTTTCCATGCCTGATCGTCCGTGAAAATCCGAATCCGTCAAAGCGCGCCATCCTCTATTTCTTCGGCGGCGGTATGGTGATCGACCCGGATAAGGGCGATCTGCCAGTCATGCGTAAGCTGTGCCGTGAAACCGGCTGCGATGTGTGGTTTCCGTTCTACCCGCTCTGCATGGAGCATTGTATCACCGAAACCTACGAAATGGTCTATGAATGCTACCGCAGAATGCTCAAATTGTACGGCGGTGGAAATGTCAGCACCTGTGGCTTTTCCTCCGGCGGCGCACTGGCTCTGGGGATTGCGGCGCACAATAATGCGCAGCCGGAGCCGTTGCCGCAGCCACGGCATATCGTTGCCGTATCACCCGGCGAAGTGCCATGGAACGATGGCGAAAAATCGCGGATGAAGGCATTGAATGAAAGAGACGTTTCCATTGATTATGCCTTTATGGTGACAGTGGAAAAGTTTATGCGGCGTGGCTGTAAGAATGTGCCGGACTATATGCTCTCCGGCTCCCGGGGGAATTTTACCGGCGTTGGCGATATTCACTTCTTCTATTCTGCGGATGAGGTGCTATACGGTGCGCTGCCGGACTTTGAGGAGGCCTGCAAACGCGCTAAGGTTCCCTATACAGTGTCCGCCCGCCCGAAGATGGTGCATTGCTACTGTATGCTGCCAATCTTCAAGGAGGCGCGCGAGGATTTTGCAAAGATTACAGATATTTTGAAGAAATGAGATCGGAGCCGGTAATATGAGAGTTTTGGAATACGGAAAAGAACATGAAAAGACGCTACTATTTCTGCCATGCACGGCGGAGCCGGAGTGGGTGTTCGCCGACTCGGTTGGTCTACTCTCACAGGATTATCATGTGATGCAGATCGTCTATGACGGTCACGGCGAAACGGGAGAAGACTTTATCTCCGTGGAGACGACAGTGGACGAGGTGTCAGATTGGCTGCAAGCGCACGGAATTATCCGCTTGAACGCGGCATACGGCTGTTCTCTGGGCGGTGCGTGTCTGACTCGCTTTCTTGCCTTGGGAAAAATCCCGGTCGAGCGCGCCGTCATTGATGCGGGCATTACGCCGTATCGGATGCCGCTGATTTTGCGCCGTCTCGCCTGCCTGCGTGACGAGCTTGGTTTCAGGCTCATAGCGAAGAATCGCAAGATCCTTGAGACGGTCTATCCGCCGGAGCGCTGGACGATACCGGGACGCGATCCGGTGAAGGAATATGACGCGCTGGCAGCGTATCTGAAAACCTATTCAAAACGCACCGTCCGCAACATCTTCTGGTCGGCGAACAACTATACTCTGCCAACGAAGCCGGCTGAAATGGGCTGCCAAATCACTTATTGGTACGGCGGGGAGGAAAAGCAGGCACGACACAGTAATGGTTGCTTTATTAAGCAATATTTTCCACAGGTGGAACTGCATGAAATTCCGAAGATGGATCACGCGGAGCTTGTGATGATGTATCCGCAGGATTTTTACCGGAGAATTATGGAGTTCCTGACACACACATCGGCTGCTCAAAACGAAAGAGGCTGAAGGAAAGGAAGAATCAGAATGCTCTATCCGCAGCTTTTTGGATTCAACGGAGATATAGACTTATGAAAATCATCGTTGCGATTGCTTTTTATTTTCTGTATTGGGGCGTATGTTTTCTCGGAACAGGAACGGACAAGAAAAATATCATGGGGCTGCGTTCTTATCCCGAAGAAGTTCAAAACCGTGTGCGAAGCGACCCTCAGATTGGGAAGATTGTTCCGAAGGAAAAATCCCGCGCTGCCGTTTTGCTCAGCAATCTTTTTCTTTTCACTGTCGTGTTTTCCGTTTTGGGACTCGCGCTGAAAAGTGTGCTGAACTTGGACGGTTACCTGTCGGCATTTTGGTACTTCCTTGCGTTCGGGGAGGGATTGGGGCTGTTTGATCTTTTGGTGATTGATCTTCTCTGGTGGCGCAACACAAAACGCATCCGCTTTTCTTTCCTGCCGGAGAAGAAATACTATCAAAATCCGAAAAAGCATATCGAATCGTTTTGGCGCGGTATCCCGTTGTTTGCCGCAGCCGCCGCACTGGCAGCCTTGATCGCCACGGCGTTTTGAACCATACATCGTAGAAGAACTGATGAAATAATTCAACTATACAATACAACGATTTGAAAGGACCTTCCATCAGCGGCTTTTTCCGGTTTCTCGCCAAGGTTGGGGATGACGGGATGAAAATGCAGATCGTGAAGATCGGATTCGGAGGCAAGCAATGAAAATGAGCAAAGAAAAACGAGCACTCATCGCAGGTATGATTGGCTGCCTTTTATATGTGATCGGCGACTTTTTGTTTGCGGCGACCGGGAAAAGCCAAAGCACAGAATCCATTGGGCTGATGGTCAAGGTCGCCTATCTTGATATGGCAACATGGCGCATGGTGGTCAGCATCATCTGCGGTGTTCTTGGAACGGCACTCTATTACATCGGTTTTCACCAGATGTGGAAGCTTTTGAAGCAACGCATCACCCAACCGAAGCAGCAGAAATGGGTCAAGCTGTTTCAAATCGCCTATCTCACCGGCACGGTCTGCTGGGGTTATGTTCATGCCATGTTCATGAATGTGGCGCTGATCTTCAAGTTTACCTTTGAGAAATACGGCGATATGCAGGCGGCAGCTGAAATTGCCAACAAGGTGTTTTACTGCAACGCCGCGCCGCTGCTGGCAGCATATATCCTGTGTGATGTACTTCTTTCCGTCGTGATGCTCGTTATGATCTGGAAAAGGATGTTCCCGCTGAAAAACACAGCACAGCGGATATTGGCATCCTTCTGCAACCCCATCGTTTTTACGGGGATTGTGGGAAATCTCTTCACGCTTCTGCCGTGGCCGCTGGATCAGATCGATCACGGCACGGAATCCGCCGGACACCTGCTGGTTTTGGTATTGGGGCTGGTTTTGCTGCGGGAGATGGCAAAATGCGGAGAATGTAAGGAGAACGTGCAATGAAATACATGGGTATGCCTATGGGAATGTGGGCGTTGTTTGCAGGCTCATTCCAAAAGCAGTTGATGGTGGTGTTCGGCTATGATGCCGATGCGGCACAAGCGATCACGAAAAAAGCAAAGCCGAAGTACAAAGCAATCATTGCAGACCTGCCGGAGTTTGAAAAAGCGGACCGCTTCAAGATGAACATCGTCAACTGCGCAATGCTCGGCGCGTTCATCCTCTCCATGCCGGAGCGTCCGGATGTAGCGCGGCTGACGGAGTATTACGCGAAGGCCATGATGACAGAGCCGATGAAATGGTTCTGCCGCAAAAGCGGGAAGAACAAGCTTACCTCCAAAGATATTTTCGCCATGAGGGTGACCGCAGCCTTGAAAGCCGCCGACCGCAACCCCTACTCGTGGAACATGGAGTTTTACGAATACCAGGATGGCAGCGGCTACGAGGGACGCTTTACCAAGTGCGGCATCTGCGTGCTGATGAAGGAACTGGGTCTGTACGACCTGACTCCTGCTTTGTGCCATCTGGACTACACCATGAGCGAAGCAGGCGGTGTGACAAATTTTGTGCGGCAGTACACCCTTGCCTCCGGCGGCCCCTACTGCGACTGCGGGTATAAAAAGAAAGGATAACGGACGATGAAGAGGAAGGAAACCTATCTTTCCCGTGATTTCTGGGAGACTGCGGCACTGCGCTTTCACGCGCAGGCAAAGGAACTGAACACCGCTTTCGATATGCGCCTGAGTGCGCTGCTGGCTGAAAATGCGGGTGCAAGCAAGGAAAAGCAATACCACCTCAAGCGGCAGATATTGCCGGGCATTTCGGCCCGGCGGCGGGCTTTGCCCCAAAAGAACTGCAGACAGGTAACGGCGTCTGGCGTGTGGATATGATGAAGTGTCCCTATCACGACACCTGCGCAGAATACGGCTGCCCGGAGCTGTGCCGCTGCTTTTGCGACAGTGATGACATCAGCTATACCGGGCTGCATCCGAAACTGATCTGGGAGAGAAGCATGACGCTGGGGCGTGGAAATGACCGCTGCGATTTCTGCATGAAGGTCAGATAATAGTGGGGAGCATATTGGTATGCCGCAAAAGCAGTATTGGACGGACTTTTCAGTACAGCCCGATGCAAAGGTTGCCTGCTGGTACGGAGAAAAAGAAGGGCATCACTGACTGTCTGCGGATCGCCGGACAGACTTCTTCGCCCGACATGCCCGGTAGCATCAAATCTAAAATCACAAACATGATTGGATGCTTCTGGAAGACATCTAGCGCCTCTTTGCCATCCTCGGCGGCAAAAACATGGTAGCCCTGTTTTGTTATATATGCAGAAACCAATTCACGGATTATCGTTTCGTCATCGACGACCAATACATTTTTCTCTAATGCCATAAAGATACCTCTTTCTATTAAAACGAAAAATGAGTTAATTCCACAAAAACATTATACATAAATCCGCCTTTTTTTCAATTCCATCACAGCCCTGCACAGAACACGTAAAATCTGGAGAGTTTGGCATAATCTGACCAAATCTGAACAATGGCTGACGGTGGCGTGGTACTGATTGGCATGACTCTGGTGCCGCTGCTTTCTGGACTTTTGACTAAATTACGGTATTCTGAAACTGAAAGGAAACAGAATTCGACACAATCCGAAAAACCAATGTAAATCAATTGAAGCTGCGGTTTATAATTGCAAAACCAATTGATTCTTGATACAGTTAAGATGCTGAACAGACGAAGTGACAGAAAGAGTTATACTAGAGAAGCGACAGATTAAAGGTTGGAGGTAAAAATGGGAAAATATATATTAAGCATGGCGAGTTTGGGACTTTTAATTTTTGCATTAGCAGGATGTGGAAACACTCAAAAAGATGACTTGCCAAATAGTAAAGCTCAGTCAGATACTGCTACCGCAGATGGCGAAATTCAGTCAAATACCGCTGCCTCAAAATTCCAAATGCCAGAAGAAGGCTATTATAGTAATGATTTTGATGAAATTCTGAATATTACTAAAAAGGATGATGGCACATATAGTATCGAATATAGCGTTACCCATTTGCTTTATGTCGAAAACGCAATTGGAACTTATGATTCTGAAACAGGGATTCTCAGCTTTAGTGGTAAAGATGATAGGGAAAATGATATAAAAGCGGATATTGAAAATAAGGGTGATCATTTGGAGGTCACTGTAACTCAAAGTAGTCATGAAGATATTGTTGGAACAACACAGAATTTTTCTCAGACAGATGCGTATCAATAAGAAATTTTCATTTTCCAGTTTATCAAATAGGTAACGTCCACTAAACAACTGAATATATTAACCATGAGCAGTTATTTTCAATCCAGAAAACGGCTGCTCTTTTTATGGGTTGTGACCCTGTTGAGCTCGTGAAGCGTGTGAAATATAAACCACAATCACCTATTCTTGTAATAGAAAGTAGAGTATGGTAGTGTATAGAAAAGTAACTGAGGGGAGGTACATATTGTGGATATTTCTTATGAGTATGGTTACCTTTTTGGGAAAGTTGAACAAAATTCCTTCAGGGCTGATGGAAAATACTCTCAGATTACAATGGTTCTTCCGGAAAAGAATGCAGTTGTTTATAAAATATGTTTTTTGCTATGCTTGTATTTTCGAATAAAAAGTTGAAAGGCGTGAAGGAATATGATCATGTCAAAAGATGAGTATTTAATTACCGATGTGCCGCTGAAAGCGTTGACGGTTTTTGCAATGCCGATGATTCTCGGCAGCTTTTTTCAGCAGGTATATAATATGGCTGACTCCATTATCGTAGGTCAGTTTGTTGGTTCCTCCGCACTGGCGGCGGTTGGTGCCTGTGCAGCGCTTACTAATGTTTTCATTTGTGTGGCACTGGGTGCCGGTGTTGGTGCAGGTGTGCTTGTGAGCCGCTATTTCGGTGCCAAGGAGTATGGAAAAATGAAAACCATTGTGTCTACATCACTGATCAGCTTTTTGCTTCTGAGTATTATCCTTGGTGTCTTTGGCTTTTGCTTTTCCCATGTGATGATGAGCGGATTACAGACTCCTCCCGATATTCTGGAGGAAGCAGTGCTGTACTTGCGGGTCTATTTTGCGGGCTTTCCGTTTTTGTTCATGTACAATATTCTCTCTACCATGTTCACTTCCATCGGTGAATCAAAAATTCCCCTGGGACTGCTGATCTTTTCATCCATCCTGAATATTGTGATGGATCTTTGGATGGTAGCCGGTCTGGGGCTTGGTGTGTTCGGTGCGGCGCTTGCAACTTTGATTGCACAGGGCATTTCGGCTGTGCTTTCACTTTTGATTTTCTTTTACCGGATGCAGCGGTATAGGAGTAGCTTTGCCTGGTTTGATGGGCAGGAGCTGCGCTCGATGCTTCGGATTGCTGTTCCATCGGTTCTTCAGCAGTCTACCGTATCTATCGGTATGATGATCGTACAGGCGGTGGTAAATCCTTTCGGTACACAGGCACTCGCCGGGTACGCGGCAACAATGAGGGTGGAGAATGTTTTTTCCCTGATTTTCGTGTCCATCGGTAATGCGGTTTCGCCGTATGTTTCCCAGAACCTTGGCGCAAACAAAATCCCACGCATCAAAAAAGGCTATCACGCAGCATTGGTGTTAGATGTGTGTTTTGCGGCTCTTGCTTTCCTTGTCATTGAAACGCTGCACACGCAGATTTCCTCGTTGTTCCTCGGAAAAGACGGAACCGCCCTGGCTTATCAGGTGTCTGGGGATTATATGAGATGGCTTGGTTACTTCTTTATCTTTATGGGGATTAAAATGGCGACCGATGGAGTTCTTCGCGGACTCGGAATCATGCGTCCGTTCCTCATTGCCAATATGGTAAACCTTGCGATTCGCTTGTCTGTGGCGTTGATCTGTGCTCCGCGTTTTGGTATTGATTTTGTTTGGCTTGCCGTGCCGGCAGGCTGGCTTGCTAACTTTCTGGTTTCCTATACGGCACTTAGAAAATCCTGGCCGACTGAGAAAGTGGAGTCATCTTGATAAGAGTCCTGTGCACGCCCCCGGGAGGAAAATCCTTGCAAAAGTCTGTCATGACGAATAGAATAAAATCAGAACAAACAGAAGCACAAAGGACACAGTCAGCATGAAAACAGCAGTAAACAATAATAACGGACTTATGACAGAGGGCAGTATCTTCCAGAAGATACTGTTCTTTTCCATACCACTGATCCTGGGAAATCTGCTACAGCAGTTATACAATACAGCAGACTCCGTCATGGTAGGAAATTTTGTTGGAAGCAACGCGCTGGCAGCAGTTGGAGCCAGCTCATCCATGATCTATCTTCTGATTGCCTTCAGCCAGGGCGCAGCAGTAGGTGCTGGTGTGATCGTGGCACAGTATCTTGGGGCGGGGGACAAAAAGAGCGTTTCTGATGCCGTACATACATCGCTTGTGATTGCAGGGATACTTGGTATCGTGCTGACCATCGCGGGAATTGTCCTGAGCAGGCAGCTTCTTGAATGGATGAAGACCCCGGAAGAGGTTATGGAGCAGGCAGTTACTTATTTCAGGCTGTATTCCGCCGGTATGTTCTTTGGTATTGTTTATAATATGGCAGCAGGCATTTTAAATGCAGCAGGAAATTCCAAAAGATCCCTTTTATATCTGGCTGTTGCATCTTTCACCAATATCATACTGGACATCCTTTTTATTGCCATTCTGGACATGGGCGTTGCAGGGGCAGCAATCGCAACAGATATCAGCCAGGCAGTTTCCTGTATTCTGTCCATGGCTTTCCTGATGCGGGTAAAGGACAGCTATCAGGTTTCGCTGAAAAAGCTGAAGATTCACAGGCGGATCGCAGGCAGCATGATCCGGGTGGGACTGCCTACCGGAATCCAGAATATGGTCATTTCCCTGTCCAACGTACTGGTGCAGACCAGTGTCAATGGCTTTGGGGCAGCTGCCATGGCAGGCTATACGGCTTACCTGAAGGTAGATGGCTTTAATATACTTCCGGTCATGAGCTTCAGTATGGCGGTGACAACCTTTGCCGGACAGAACTATGGAGCCGGAAACTATGACAGGGTAAAGAAGGGCATGTATGTGACACTGGCGATGGGCTTTGTGTATACGGTACTGACAGGAGCTCTGCTTCTGACCTTTGATGACCAGATCATGGGAATGTTCTCAAGGGACGCAGAGGTGATCACATGCGGAAAGCTGGCTATGAAGTATTTCTGCCCATTTTATTTTATCCTGAGTATCCTGCATGGTCTGTCCGGGGCACTCAGAGGAGTCGGTAAAAGCATTCCACCCATGGTGGTACTTCTTTTGTCCCTGTGTGTGTTCCGTATTTTCTGGATCTGGCTGGTGCTTCCGCATTTTTCAACGATCGAGGGCGTTTATCTGCTGTATCCGGTATCTTGGGCACTTGGGGCTGTGATGATCATCATTTATGCCTGCACGGCAAAGTGGCTGCCGGCCGGCAGACAGCAGGGTAAGGTGAGATGAATTCTCGATAGAGAAAAAACAGTGGCATATCCTGCTGAATACAGGTATAATGAGCCTGTAAAAACCATAAGGAGGATGTAAGGATGCTAGAGTTCAGATATGATACACAGCTTCTGATCGAAGGAGAGGATCTTGATGAAGATGTGATCAGTGATTATTTTACAGAGAATTTTAAAGGTGATTGTCTGCTTGCAGTAGGAGATGAGGATCTGATCAAGATCCATTATCATACCAATGAGCCATGGAAGGTTCTTGAGTACTGCTCTACTCTTGGAGAGATCTACGACATCGTTGTAGAGGATATGGACAGACAGGCACGTGGACTGAAAGGCTAGGAACAGAACCATGACAATGGACGAAACCATTAAGCGTATCAACGAGCTGTACCACAAGTCGAAGAAGGAAGGGCTTTCTGAAGAAGAAAAGCAGGAACAGAAAAAGCTGAGGCAGGCTTATATTGACAGTGTGAAGAAGAATCTGCAGGGACAGCTGGATCATATGGAGATCCAGAGACCGGATGGCAGTATTGAAAAGGTAACCAGGAAGAAACCCATTGCAAAGGAGGAAAAGACAGAATGAGCAATTACAGGATGAGTACCAAATGTGTACAGGCAGGCTATACACCCGGAAACGGTGAACCACGTCAGATACCGATCATTCAGTCAACTACCTTTAAATACGAAACCAGCGAGGATATGGGAAAGCTTTTTGACCTGGAGGCCAGCGGCTATTTTTATTCAAGGCTCCAGAATCCTACCAATGATTATGTAGCAGCCAAGATCGCAGAGCTGGAGGGCGGCAGCGCAGCCATGCTGACATCCTCAGGACAGGCAGCGAATTTCTTTGCCCTGTTCAATATCTGTGAGGCGGGCAGCCATATCGTGGCATCCTCTTCCATTTATGGAGGTACCTTCAACCTGATCGATGTGACCATGAAAAAGATGGGCGTGGAGGCAACCTTTGTTTCTCCTGACTGTACGGAGGAAGAGCTGGATGCAGCCTTTCAGGAAAATACAAGAGCCGTATTTGGAGAAACCATTGCAAACCCGGCACTGACAGTTCTCGACATCGAGAAGTTTGCAAAGGCAGCACACAGCCATGGTGTACCGCTGATCGTGGACAACACCTTTCCGACACCTGTCAACTGCAGACCTATTGAGTGGGGTGCGGATATTGTGACCCATTCCACAACGAAATACATGGACGGGCATGGCGCAGCACTTGGTGGAGCGATCGTAGATTCCGGTAAATTTGACTGGATGGCTCACGCAGAGAAATTCCCTGGTCTCTGTACACCGGATGAGTCCTATCATGGGATCACCTATGCAGAAAAGTTTGGCAGGGAAGGTGCCTTTATCACCAAGTGTACCTCCCAGCTGATGAGGGATCTTGGCTGTATCCAGGCTCCCCAGAACGCATATATCCTGAACCTTGGACTGGAATCCCTGCATGTGCGGATGCCAAGACACGTGGAGAACGGACAGGCAGTGGCAGAGTTCCTGGAAAAGCAGGAGCAGGTAGCTTATGTAAATTATCCCGGACTTCCCGGAAACAAATATTATGAGATCGCAAAGAAGTATCTTCCAAACGGAGGGTGCGGGGTGGTTTCCTTTGAATTAAAGGGTGGCAGAGAGGCAGCGGAAACCTTTATGAAGCACCTGAAGCTGGCTGCCATTGAAACGCATGTGGCAGATGCCAGAACCTGCTGTCTGAATCCGGCGACCTCCACACACAGGCAGATGACGGAGGAGCAGCTGATCGAGGCAGGTGTACCGGCAGGGCTGATCCGGATTTCCTGCGGACTTGAAGATAAAGAGGATCTGATCGAAGATCTGAGACAGGCACTACAGGCTATCTGAGAGAGGAAAACGCAGCAGAATTTCTGTTGCGTTTTTCTTTATTTTATGGCATAATAGCTACAGTTTAAAGCGTTACGCTTTAAAGCGCTAAAATACCGGCAAGATAAAAGAAGAATTGTAAAGAAAACGAGAGAATATGAATAGGCCGGACGGACAACACAGGAGGAATCAAAAATGAGTCGACAGAGACAGGGATCACTGGTATCCTACAGACCGGATATCAAGGTGCTCGACTGCACCATGAGAGATGGAGGATTAGTCAATAACTTTGCTTTTACGGATGAGTTCGTAAAGGATCTTTATCTTGCCAATATCAAGGCAGGCGTAGATTATATGGAGTTTGGCTATAAGGCATCCAGTGAGATTTTTGATCCGCAGAAGTTTGGAAAATGGAAATTCTGTAAGGAAAAAGACATCAGGGATATTGTTGGGGACAATAAGACTGATATGAAGCTGTCGGTCATGGCAGATGTGGGAAGAACCGATTACAAGAAGGACATTCTGAATAAAAAGGACAGCGTGATCGATCTGATCCGCGTGGCCACTTATATTAATACCATTCCGGCTGCTATTGAAATGCTGGAGGATGCGAAGAAAAAAGGCTATGAAACAACCGTAAATATTATGGCTGTTTCCAAAGTAAATGATGAAGAACTGGATGCAGGACTTGAGCTGCTGGCACAGAGCAGTGCAGATGTGATCTATCTGGTAGACAGCTTCGGAGCATTTTATCCCGAGCAGATTGAACGTCTCAGTGACAAATATCTGAACGTGGCAGCCAAGTATAATAAGAAGATCGGTATCCATGCGCATAATAACCAGCAGCTTGCCTTTGCGAATACCATTGAGGCATTGTCAAGAGGTGTCAGCTATCTGGATGCTACAGTGAGCGGCATGGGGCGTGGAGCCGGTAACTGTTACATGGAATTGTTGTTGAGTTTTCTGCGTAATCCGAAGTATAATAAGATTGCTATTATGAACTTTGTGGAAAAGCATATACTGAAGCTGAAAGAGGAGGGCGCTGTCTGGGGATTTGATCTTCCATACCTTCTGACGGGGATTTTGAACAGTCATCCTTCTTCTGCTATTCAGTTTGAAAAGGAAAAAAGAACGGATTACGCCATGTTTTATCAGGAGCTGATCGATAATACCCTGTAATCCGGAGGAGGATTATGGAACGGGAGATCGATTTACAGGAAGTATCAGATGGAAGGCTTTATGCCTCAACAGATATGGTGAAGATTGGCTGTAATGACTGCAGCGGGTGCTCTGAGTGCTGCCGGGTGGTAGAGGATACCATCATTCTGGATCCTTATGATATCAGTCAGCTCTGCCAGGCACTTGAAACCGACTTTCAGGGACTGCTTGCAGGCGGCAGGATAGAACTATCTGTGGTGGAAGGTGTGATCCTGCCTCATTTAAAGCTGAAGGAAGGCAGGGGCGGCTGTACCTTCCTTGACGATGCCGGACGCTGCATGATCCATGGCTTTCGTCCCGGATTCTGCCGGATGTTCCCCATGGGAAGGATCTATGAAAACGGAGATTTCCGATATTTCCTGCAGGTGCATGAATGCCCCTACCCGAACAAAACCAAGGTCAAGCTGAAAAAGTGGCTGGGGATCCCGGAGCTTGCAAGGTATGAGCGGTTTGTAAAGGACTGGCACTTTTTCCTGAAGGATACGGAAAGAAAACTGGCAGAGGCAGAGAATGAGGAGATCCCAAAGAAAATCAATCTGTTCCTGCTGCAGCAGTTTTTCCAGAAGTCCTACGGGGATGCGTTTTATGAAGCATTTTATGAGAGACTTTCAGAGGCGGGGGCGGTACTCTGATTCCTTTCTTTTCTCCTTTCTTTTTTGATGTACGATTAGACAAAAACGCAATTATCCATTATAATAGGGAACATATGAGCAGAGAATGCAAAAGAGAAAAGAAAGCATTCCGGAATGGAGAACATAATGGATAACTTTTTATCAATCAAGGAAGCCGTACAGAGATACAGTGCTTCCTGTGACGGCAAAATAAAGACACCCTTTGACAAGCTGTTTATCAAGGCCATGCTGGCAGGTATGATGATCGCCATGGGTGCGGCAGGCAGCAGTGTGGCGTGTCATGCGATCGGCAATGTAGGACTTGCCAGGCTGGTAGCAGGTGTGGTATTCCCGGTTGGCCTGATGATGGTCATTCTGACAGGAGCAGAGCTGTTTACCGGTGACTGCCTGATGATCGTAGCGACCGTGGAGAAGAAGAATACCATGGCACAGATGATCAAGGAGCTGGTCTTTATTTATATTGGAAATTTTGTGGGCGCAGCCCTTCTGGCACTTGGTGTTTATTTCAGCGGGCAGCTTGGTTATTCTTCTAATCTGCTTGGCGCTTATACGATCAAGGTGGCTGTCGGCAAGACAGGCCTTTCCTTTGGCACAGCACTGGTATCCGGTATTCTGTGTAATATCCTGGTATGTGTAGCCGTACTGATGGCGATCTGTTCCAAAGATATTGTAGGAAAACTGTTTGTTTCCTTTTTCGTTATCATGCTGTTTGTTGTCTGCGGTTTTGAGCACTGCGTTGCCAATATGTATTACATCACAGCAGGACTTCTCTGCAAGCTGAATCCGGCTTATGTGCAGATGGCCATGGAACAGTATGGCTATACGGCGGATCAGCTTGCTGCTTTGAACGTTGGCTCTTTCCTGGTCGGAAATCTTCTGCCGGTAACCATTGGAAATATGATCGGAGGAATGGTAACACTTGGTCTTCCTCTCTGGTATGTTAATAAAGAGGGTAAGTAGGGGATCCGGTTGGAGGATAATGCGATGAAGAAGACGGATTTGCAGATGAGGGGACAAAAAATAGGAATAGCATTCGCCATGGTTCTGGCAGTGCTGCTTCTGCTCTTCCCGGTTACAGTCCATGCGGAGGGAGAGCTTCAGGTCACAGAGCTTTCTACGCAGGGTGAGATCACCAGTGATGTTAATGTACGAAAGGGGCCAAGTACCGACTATGACAAGATCGGTACGGTAAGAGTCGGAGAAACGATTCCTGTTACCGGAGAGACAGCAGATGGGTGGTACAGAGTCACCTATCAGGGACAGGAAGGCTATATTTACGGGAAATATATGACGGTACAGCAGACAGAGCCACCTGCTGATAACAATCCGCAGGATGGAGATGGCACAGCACCCGGGGAACTACCAGAGAAAGAGGGAGGCTTCAGTGCACTTAAGCTGGTTGCCATTGTTTTTATTATCATTGTCATCATTATTATGATCTTCCTTACGATCCGCAGTATGCGTCAGACAGTTGATGAGGATGACGAGGATGAAGATGAGGAAGATTACGAGGACGAAGACTACGAAGATGACGATGAGGACGGAGAAGACGCCGGGGAAGAGGATACAGAGGAGGAAACAGCCCCGGAATCATCTGCGCAGAAGCAGTCAAAGAGTGAGCCTTATGTCCTTCGGGAAGAGGATTATCAGCTTCACATTGATCCCAAGTATTTTGAAGATGAACCGGTACCTCAGCCGGAGTGTGTGACCGGTTACCTGAAGAAAAAACAGGAAGAGGAAGAACTGGAAAAGAAGAAAGAGGAAGAAAAGGCTTCCTCCGGTGATCTGCAGAAGGCTATGGATAAGCTGCAGGAATTACAGGAGGAGCTTGAAAGACTGAAGAAAAACAGCAAAGAATAAAAAAGTGTTATGGCAAACGGGAGGGTAAACTATGAGAATTGGAGCACTGGAAGCTGGCGGAACCAAAATGGTATGCGCCATTGGCAATGAAAAGGGAGAGATTTTCGAGAAGATTTCGATCCCTACCAAGACACCGGAGACAACCATGCCGGAAATGATTCAGTGGTTTAAGGCAAAAAAAATAGAAGCACTGGGAATTGGCTGCTTTGGACCGATCGATCCGGATAAGGATTCTCCGACCTACGGGTATATCACCAGCACACCCAAGCTGGCGTGGAAGGATTACAATATTGTAGGGGCTTTTGAAGAATGCCTTTGCTGTCCGGTTGGCTTTGATACGGACGTAAATGGCTCTGCACTTGGTGAAGTGACCTTTGGTCAGGCGAAGGGCAAGAAGAACATTGTTTATCTGACAGTTGGGACTGGTATAGGTGCCGGTGTCTATGCAGAAGGAAAACTCCTTCATGGTATGCTGCATCCGGAAGCCGGGCATATTCTGATGCGCAGGAGAGAGGATGATCACTACGAAGGCAAGTGTCCTTATCACAAGACCTGTCTGGAAGGACTGGCAGCAGGTCCTGCCATTGAGGAGAGATGGGGAAAGAAGGGAATCGAGCTGCAGGACCGAGATGAGGTCTGGGATCTGGAAGCCTATTATCTGGCACAGGCTCTGACCGATTATATTCTGATACTGGCGCCCCAGCTTATCATTCTTGGCGGCGGCGTAATGCATCAGGAGCAGCTTTTCACGAGGATCAGGTCATATGTAAAGGAAATGCTGAACGGTTATATCAAGACCAAAGAGCTTGAGGATATTGACCATTATATCGTACCGGCAAGTCTCCATGATGATCAGGGGATCATGGGAGCTCTTGAGCTTGGAAGAAGAGCCTTTGAAGAAAAGAACGGTTGATAAAGGACGGACATGAAACAATTAACACTGGGAATACTGGCGCATGTAGATGCAGGAAAAACAACGCTTTCCGAAGCGCTGCTTTTCACTGCAGGCGCCATCAGGAAGGCAGGAAGAGTAGACAAGAAGGATGCCTTTCTTGACAATTACGAGCTGGAAAGGGAAAGAGGGATCACGATCTTTTCCAAACAGGCGGTTTTTTCGTATGAGGATCTTCGGATCACGTTACTGGATACACCGGGACATGTAGATTTTTCCACAGAGATGGAGCGTACCCTTCAGGTACTGGATGCAGCAGTACTGCTGATCAGTGCAGCAGACGGGGTGCAGAGCCATACCAGAACCTTATGGAAGCTGTTGGAAAGCTATCAGGTGCCGGTTTTTTTGTTTGTCAACAAAATGGATCAGCCGGGAGCGGATCAGGAAAAGATCCTTGCAGGGATACAGAACCAGCTATCCGGAAACTGCGTGGATTTCACGCCCCTTGTGGGAGCGGCCGCTACAGAAAGCAAAGGAGCAGCACTGGAAGCGGATATGCAGGAAGCCATGGAAGCAGTGGCCATATGTGATGAGGAGCTGTTAAACAGTTTTCTTACAGATGGCAGGATCAGTCAGGAGCAGCTCAGGGAAAAGATCGCAGAACGGAAGGTATTTCCCTGCCTGTTTGGTTCAGCATTGCGCCTGCAGGGAATAGAAGCACTTCTTTCCGCTATCGCAGCCTATGCGCCGGAGAAGACGTATCCGGAAGCATTTGGAGCAAGGGTGTTTAAGGTAACAAGGGACAGCCAGGGCAGCCGTCTGACCCATATGAAGATCACAGGTGGTACATTGAAAGCCAAAATGGAGCTTACCTGTGCAGAGGATAAAAAAGAAAAGGTGAACCAGATCCGGGTCTATTCAGGAGAACGGTTTGAAGCAGTGAATGAGGCTGCGGCAGGCAGTGTCTGCGCGGTGACAGGACTGCTTGGAACCATGGCTGGACAGGGACTTGGTATGGAGAAAAATCTGGAAAGCCCATTTCTGACACCGGTATTGAGTTATTGCCTGCTGCTTCCGGAAGGAACAGATCCAATGGCGGTGATGCCAAAGCTGAAGGAGCTGGAGGAAGAGGATCCGGCGCTGTCTTTTACCTGGGAAGAGGAGCTTAAGGAGATCCATGTGCATGTCATGGGCGAGGTTCAGATGGAGATCCTGAAGGTACTGATCAGGGAACGCTTTGGACTGGAGATTGCTTTTGGAAAAGGAAGAATTGTGTATAAGGAAACCATTGCCGACACGGTAGAGGGAGTAGGGCATTTTGAACCTCTGCGGCATTATGCCGAGGTACACCTTCTGCTTGAGCCGGGAGAGCCGGGGAGCGGTCTGCAGTTTGAGGCTGACTGCAGTGAGGATATCCTTGCCAGAAACTGGCAGAGATTGATCCTGACCCATCTGGAGGAAAAGCAGCATAGAGGTGTCCTGACAGGCTCGGCGATCACCGACATGAAGATCACACTGGTATCCGGCAGGGCACATCAGAAGCATACAGAGGGCGGTGATTTCCGGAAGGCAACCTACCGTGCGGTCAGACAGGGACTGATGGAGGCCATGAGCGTGCTCCTGGAGCCTTACTATGAATTCCGGCTGGAAATTCCGGAGGAAATGACGGGCCGGGCCATGACGGATATGGAAAAGCTTTTTGCAGACTTTACACTGGCAGAAAGGGCAGAGGGGCGCTGCGTGCTGACAGGCTGTGCGCCGGTAGAGACCATGCGTGACTATCAGAAGGAGGTATATGCCTACACCAGAGGACAGGGCAGTCTGACCGTCAGACTGAAAGGCTATATGCCCTGCCATAATGCAGATGAGGTGATTGAGGAGCGGCATTATGATCCGGAGGCAGACCTAAGGAATCCTGCCGGTTCTGTATTCTGCTCCCATGGAGCAGGCTTTGTAGTGCCATGGAATCAGGTAAAGGAATATATGCACGTGGAGAGCTGCTTTGCCGGTGACAGGAAGGCAATAGAGGAGAGTGCGTTTCAGGAGGAACTGGAGAAGCGCAAGGAAGCTGCCAGAAAGAGGGAAGAAAACCGAAGCGCATCCGGCGGGGAATATTTCCTTGGAACGGATGAGGTCGATGCGATCCTGCAGCAGGCGACAGGAGCCGGCAGAGGCCTAGAGAAAAAGAAGGAAGGCTGGCAGAGACAGAGCCGCAGTACAGAAACCAGGCAGGCTACGACGAGAGTCTATCAGGGACAGCCAAAGAAGGAGGAATATCTGCTGGTGGATGGCTACAATGTGATCTTTGCCTGGGAAGAGCTGAGTGCACTTTCCAAAGTGACACTGGATGGGGCGAGAGGCCGGCTTCTTGATATTCTCTGTGATTATCAGGCTATGAAGGGCTGCCGGCTGATCGTGGTCTTTGATGCCTACCGGTTAAAGGGACACCCGGAGGAAGCCTATGCCTACCACAATATTTATGTGGTATATACGAAGGAGGCAGAAACAGCAGACCGCTATATAGAGCGTTTTGCCCACGATAACAGTAAGAAATATCAGATCACAGTGGCAACCTCTGACGGTCTTGAACAGATCATCATCCGGGGAGAGGGCTGCCGGCTTTTATCATCCAGGGATCTGCAGGCAGATGTGGAAAGACAGAAGGAACAGACCAGAGGGATCCTGGAAGAAAAAAAGGAACGCCAGCTTACCAGCGTTCCCAGAATAGATATATGATCTGAATCAGAAGTAATATGGCGAGGATGCCGCCGTTGATCAGATGCATCAGGAAAGGAGCAGCTTTTTTAGTGGCTCCTTTTTGACTGCCCTGGTCTTTGGAAGACCCGCTGCCCTGCAGATAGTACTTGTTACCAAGGCCAAGGGCAATGGAAATGTACATAAGGCATATTGTTACATAGCGGAAATCACTGCTGCAGGTATAAGGGTAGATCACAACAAAGGCTGCAAAGGAGATCAGCATGATCACATAGCCGGTCAGCAGAAATACCCGGTCTTCCAGACAGGTCTGCTTATTTAACAGCACAGCAATAAGAAGCACCGCCGTCAGGACAGCCATGATCAGCGCCAGCACAAATACCACCTGGCAGAGGATCAGAAGAATATCGGACAGATCCGTAGGATATTCCTCAGCAAACAGGGAGGTATGCATCATGATCGCCCAGGTATTGCAGCAGGCTTTTGCACTGATCGGATGGAACGGAAAGTCCAGATGAAGCTGTGACAGGGAAGGGATCCCAAGCCGTTCCCAGAGGGAAAAGGGCTCCGTATACATGGGAGAGGTTTCTCCAGGTACTGGTACACCGGGCTTTTCTGAGAAGCGGACAAGATTCCGGATGATCCATGATAAGCCGATGGGCATTACGATCACGGCAAAGATTGCATAATTTCTGATCCATGTCAGCAGTTCTCTTTTGTCCTTTTTGCGTATCACAGAGATGAAGTGCATCAGGAAGATGATCGCAAGCGGGATGGCAAGTACGGCACTGTTCAGCTTCGTGATCATGCCAAAGCCGATGATCAGAGCCAGAAATACCAGATTTTTCAGGCTTTTATCCCGGATGAAGCGTAAGGAAAAAAGCAGAGTCAGGCTCATAAACAGGATTGTCAGCATATCGTTGTTGACACTGCCTGCCATGATGATCGTAGCAGGATGGAACACAAGAAAGGCAAGTGCGATATACATGCCTTTTCCACTTACCTTCAGAAGCTTCAGGGTTCTCCATGTTACGACCATACACAGACAGGAGTACAGCAGCGTCAGGATCTGCAGATTTTCAAAGGCAAGAGCCTCGGATACCCCCAGGAAAATATTCAGCTGCAGCCAGAGACAGGACAGAATATGATGCAGGGGTGGATGGTAATAACCAAACAGAGTATACGGATTGATATCGGGAAGCTTATGGAATTTGTAAATATATTCCACATAGCCGATGTGCCCCGGATTGATAAAGTCAGTACCCATACCAGTGAAGGCACCGGCATCATGCTGCCTGTCATACAGACCGGACAGAAGAACATAGGAAAGCCGAAGGAGCACACCAAGCAGGATCATCATGGTTACAGCCGTGTCTTCATGGGAAAGCAGCCCTTTCAGCCGGAAGCTATAAAGCATGGCAAAGTAGATAAGAAACAATATCGTCAGGAAGAAAACCTGATGGTAATGGGTCATGGAAAGAAAACCATTTCCCTGCAGTACAGCACCAGACAGGCACAAAACTACGATCAGAAGAAGCTGCACCGTAAGGGCTGACATAGGTTTGAAAGAAAAGCTTTTGATTGTATTCATGGCAGAGAAGCATCCTTTAATAAATAGTAGTCACATTTGTGATCTCGTTCTTGTCATTTACCTGAAAGCTCCAGATGGAGTGGCCGGGAAGCCGGTGTTCTGTCAGGTAATAGGTATCATCAATTCTGGAAATATAATAGGGAGTGCCGCCACCCACAAAGGAAGCATAAACATCCTCATAGCTTCCCTTTGCAAGGTCTGAGAGCTTCCTGGCACGGATCATGGTCGCGTATTCCTGATTGCCGGTGGCATCTGTTGAGATTGTCAGGTAGCAGTAATCACGGATAAAGGTAAGCTGTACCATGCCGGACATGCTGTCCGGAACGGGATATTCCTTCCTGACCTTGAAGGTATCAAGCTCTGCTTCGATAATGGAGGAATTACCGGATACAAAGTAAATGGTATCATCCTCTATGGTGAAGGATCTTACATAAACACCGTTCAGCGAAGGAATGGAACGTACCTCTGTCAGATAAAGACCGGTATCATCGGCCGGTCTGCGAAGCAGGTACATTTCACCGCTTTCTGAGCTCCAGACGTAAAAGGTTTTTGTTTTTTCGTCATAAACAATATAATGAGGTCTGTCCCCGATTTCTGTAAATTCCTGTGTTGGGAGAAAAACAGACTGTCCGTTTTCATTAACACCCTCTTCCATTACAAGTACACGGTTATTCTCTGTATCATCGATCAGATAGACAAAGCCGTCACTGGCAAGGGTGTGCGGCATGCCAAGACCGGAGGCCATGATACGCCATTCATAGAGTGGATCGGTCAGATTTTCATTGTAGATGACCTGATTGTGATAGCAGTCCACGATAAAGTAGGTATCTTTAACCTTAGTGATATAGGTTGGGACACTTAACGTGGGATTTGGATTATCCGGAATTGCATTTAAGGTGGAGATATCAAAATCAATCCTGTCAGATTCCCGGATATAGGGATCGGTATCCGGATTGAAATAGGTGGCCTCCTTTTTTCCACACCCGGTGCATAAAAAAATGACCGGAAGAAGCAGTATCATCAGATGACAAAATCCGGCAGTAAAATTGTAAGTGTAGTTCATATTCTTTTCCATAAGGCTATTATAAAGATTTTACTTCCTTATGACAATAAAATTTTATATACTGATGATAAAAGGCATGTATCAAAGGAGAAGCATATGAAAGGACATTATGAAAATAAAGAATTCCGGATTTTATCGGCGATCGGTATGATTCTGGTCGTGGCAGGACATCTTGGCTTCAATGTGTTTGATGTTGGAGGCCTGTTTCCCTATTATTCCTTCCATGTATTTATTTTTTTGTTTGTATCCGGTTATTTTTATAAAAAGGAGGCAGAGAAAGGGATCGGAAGCTACCTGGCCGGAAAAGTGGTATCACTGCTTCTTCCTTATTATATATTCAATGTGGTCTATGGTGTGCTGGCGGCAGTGCTGCATCATGCGGGCTTCAGTATTGGTCAGGAACTGTCTTTTTATTCACTGGTTCTGGCTCCCTTTGATGGGGGACATCAGTTTATGTATCAGTTCCCGGCATGGTTTGTGCCGGTACTCTTCCTGATCGAGGTGATCAATGTCTGTATGAGAAAGGTGTTGTCACTCATCCGTCTTAACAATGAATGGCTGATTTTCAGCCTGTGCCTTCTTGCCGGTATCCTTACGGTCTGGCTTGCGGATGGCGGTCATGTATACGGCTGGTACAGGATACCCGGGAGACTGCTGTTCATGCTGCCGGGCTATGAGCTTGGCTGTCTCTACAGGCAGAAGCTTGAAAGACTGGATACCCTGCCACATGCGGTTTACTTTGCTGGTGTTATGGGAATTCAGCTGTTGATCTCTGTTTTTTCAGGAGGACTGGCATTCAGTGCAGTCTGGGTGACCAGCTTTGCCAATGGTCCCTTCATTCCCTATCTGACGGTGATCACAGGGATTGCTTTCTGGCTGCGGGCAGCAAGGATCATGCAGGATATTCCTGTTCTGGCAGGAAAGCTTGTGACGATCGGACGCTATACCTATTCTATTATGATGCACCATATATTTGCGTTTTTTCTGGTGAAAACAGTATTCTACTGGATATCCAGGCTGACGCCGTTATGTCAGGAGTTTGATGCTGCCATGTATTTTTCGGAAATTAACTTTGTATATCTGCCAGGCGGCGCAGAGGCAGCCAAATGGCTCTATCTTTTTGCCGGGATTGGTCTGCCGCTGCTGTTCTCCTTTGCTGTGGAAAGACTCAGGAGAGACTGACACTGAAATCGCACTTGACAGAGCCGGTACCTGGTGATATGCTGACTATACTTACCGATTAGAGAAAACAGAAGAAGAAAACAGTGACCTGTCTATGGAAAGCATAGGCGGGTCTTTTTGTTGTCTGCAGCCGGAAAGCTGTTTATAGGACAGACCGGGAAATGCTTCCGGGACAGAAAAGAAGACACGCTGTAAATTTTATGTATGTGAGTATCGAAAGGAAAAGAAAATGAAAAAGAGAATCGTACGCTACAAAAGAAAAAAAGTATATGCCCTGTCAAAAAGGTTTGTTGCAGTGGCAGCAGCCCTGACGCTGGCAGTCCTGGTGCCGGTGAATGTGAAAGCAGAGGAGGAAGGCTCTGAGACACCGCAGAATCAGGTCATTCATTATGTGTACCACTGTCATGCCGGAAACGAGACAGCAGAAGGCGGCTGTTATCACGGGGCTGTTTATCATGCCCATCAGGGAAATGAAGAAGATGGCGGTCCCTGCTATGGAAAGCCCATATACCATGCCCATCAGGGCAGTGAAGCAGAGGGAGGAATCTGCTATCAGACACCGATCTGCCATGAGCACAGCGGCAATCCACAGGAAGGAGGCGGCTGCTTTGTACCCGTATACCACAGTCATTCCGGAGGCTGCTATAAAACGGTATCAAGCAGTGAATATGGCTGCAGTACAGTGAGATGGTGGGACACCTCTGACGGAGACTATGAGGGACATGATTACAAATACTATGAGATGTCCTGTGGAAGGACCATACATGGAACCAATTCCTCCCATACGCATACAGTGACGGTCTGCAACAGGGGAGGGAGCATTGAAAGATATACCCTTGGGTGCGGTAAGACAGAGGAAACTCCGGAGAGCTATGTCTTTGACTGTCAGAAGAAACCGGGGCTGACGATCGATTCCTATGAATTCGACTGCCAAAAGACGACAGATACCATTGATGGTTACAAGCTTGCCTGTGGTATGGATGAACAGACAAGAGTAGGAAAAATCATATTGACAGAGGTGCCAATGGAGGACAGAAAGAAAGCGTCGGTTAAGGCAGCTTTCGAGGATCTGACCGGCGGGCAGCTGACACTTTCTGAAAATCCCTTCTGCTGGAAGGATAAAAGCGGTAATCTGATATCCAATGATCTGGAAGCAGTGGTAGATAAAAACGGGGATTATAGCTTTCAGGTGGATATTACCAATGAGGATGTAAGCAAGGGAGATCTGTCTGCAGCAATCAGTATCAGCAGCATTTATGTTCCGGCTTCCGGTGGTGGAAATGGTGATGGCGGCAGCGGTAGCGGGAATGATGGTGATGGAAGCCATGGCGGAAATGGAAGCGGAGGCGATGGAGGTGACGGAAATGACCAGGACGCAGGCACTTCTCCTTCCGCATCTCCATCAGCATCGCCTTCTCCATCAGCAACACCTGCACCTTCAAGGGTTCCGGAAACTGCCGGTGGTAAAGGACATGGCAGCAATGGAAAGGGAAGCAGCGGTGCAGAAACAGAGGATGACAGCAGTACCGAAAGCTGGTGGCCGAGGGAAACCGGAGAAACAGAAATACCGGATATGCTGGCAGAGACAGAAACCGTAGTACTTCCTGAAATTGCAGCAAACCGTGAGATAGAAACCGGGGAGATCACCGGCAGGGAGGATAATGGCAGTGGAAATATCATTGGAAAAATTCTGTCAGCAGGGGCAGTGAAGGTGATTGGTATCACCTTTGGCGCATTACTGACACTGACGGGACTTTCTGCACTTATCTATTTTCTGTGTATGAGTGTAAGGGTCTATAATGATCAGGGGCAGGGAAAATGGAAATATCTCGGCAGATATGCCGTAAAGCTCGATGAGGATGGTTACCGGCTCACGATCACGGAATCTGCGGTGGAAAGATCTGTGTCAAACAGGTACCGTATCAGACCGGATCTGTTCGGACTGTTTAAGAAAGAGGAGGAACTGCTTGTCCGGAAAGAAGAAAGGGCAGTGTCCGTGCAGATTCAGAAGGAAATAGTCATTACTGTATAAAATACACATGTTTCGCATAAAGAACTTGATTTTGACTGGAGAAAGTGATAGACTACCTATGATTCAAAGGGAATAATTCCCGAGGATAGATAATTTGGTTGCATAAATATGCACCCAAGATTTTCAGGAGGAGAAAATTATGAAAAAAGTATTGGCAGCAGTCGTAACAATGGCAATGACAATGAGCCTGCTTACTGCATGCGGAAGCACAGCAGCTTCTACAGATGAAGCGGCAGAGACAACAGAGGCAACAGAAGCAACAGAAGCTTCTGCAGATGAAACAGCTGAAGCAGAAACACCTGTTGAGGAAGCAGCAGATGAAGCTGAGGTTGCAGAGGCAGCTGAGAGTGAGGCACTGGCAGACGGTGTACTGACAGTAGGTACCAACGCAGAGTTCCCGCCTTTCGAGTATGTAGATGACAATGGTGAGGCAGATGGCTTTGATATGGCTCTTTGCAAGGCAATCGGTGAGAAGCTTGGTGTAGAGGTTAAGATTGAGAATATGGAGTTTGCTTCCCTGGTATCTTCTATCGGCAGCAAGATCGATATCGCAGCAGCTGGTATGACAGTAACAGATGAGAGAAAGGAAAGCGTAGACTTCTCCAATCCTTATTATGAAGCAGTTCAGTATGTGATCGTTTCTGCAGATTCTGATATCGCAACAGCAGATGACCTGAAGGATAAGACAATCGGTGTCCAGCTGGGTACAACAGGTGATTTTATTGCAGAGGAATATACAAGCAACGTGGCACAGTACAACAAGGCTGTAGATGCTGTTAATGATCTGGTAAACGGCAAGGTTGACGTTGTTATCATCGACAAGAATCCTGCACTTGTATTTGAGACCAAGTTCGAAGGCAAGGTAAAGGCAATCGAAGGTGCACAGTTTGGATTTGAGACAGAGGAATATGCGATCGCACTGCCCAAGGGAGACGCCGCACTTGCTGATGCTGTCAATGGAGCCGTTGATGAGCTGAAGGCTGATGGTACCTTTGATGAACTTGTAAAAACTTATATTGAAGCTGAATAAAAAATAAGATACAATATAGGAAATAAGGATGATCAAAGAGGATAGCATTCTATGCTATCCTCTTTCAGTCAGAAAGGTATGATTGAGGGAGAACATATGCAGGAATGGTTTGATTCAGTGGGAAAGAAATTTGTCCTTGCGTTCGTGGAGGGCGACAGATGGAAACTCTATTTTAAGGGACTCGGTGTTACACTGGAAATTGCTCTGTTTGCAGCAATTCTGGGTATGGTGATCGGTACAGTGGTAGCCTTGATGCGTCTGTCACAGAAGCGGAACGGCAAAAAGACGATCTGGGCGAGGATCGCCGGTATCTATGTGGATGTTATCAGGGGAACCCCGTCAGTATTACAGCTTCTGATCATGTGGTTCATCGTCATGAAGAATTCACAGAACGGTGTACTGGTGGCCAGCCTTTCCTTTGGAATCAACAGTGGAGCCTATGTTTCAGAAATTGTCCGTGCAGGAATCCTTGCCGTGGACAAGGGACAGACAGAGGCAGGAAGAAGCCTTGGGCTTTCCAAGGCACAGACCATGATCTACATTGTAATCCCCCAGGCAATCAAAAATGTGCTTCCCCCGATCGGTAATGAATTTATTGTCCTGCTGAAGGAAACAGCGATCGTAGGTTATGTGAGCCTGACTGACCTGACAAGGGCAGCCAACCAGATCACATCAAGAACCTATGAAGCATTTATGCCGCTGATCGGTGCAGCAGTGATCTACTTTACTGTCATTAAGATACTGACTATTCTGTTGGATAAGCTGGAGAGGAGGCTGCGTAAGAGTGATAATCGTTAAGGATCTGCATAAAACATTTGAAAATAACCATGTATTAAAAGGGGTGAGCTATCATGTCCACCAGGGAGAAAAGATTGTTATCGTAGGACCCTCCGGTTCCGGTAAGAGCACCTTTCTCCGCTGCCTGAACCTTCTTGAAACACCGACAAGCGGTGAGATCTGGTTTGACGGACAGCTCATTACCGATGAAAAGGTAAATATTGACAGGATCAGACAGCATATGGGAATGGTATTCCAGAACTTCAATCTGTTCAATAACCATACCATTATGGATAATATCACACTGGCGCCAGTGAAGCTGAAGCTGATGAGTAAGGAAGAGGCTTCAGAGAAGGCTCTTACGCTGCTTGACAGAGTAGGACTTAAGGAAAAGGCAGACGCTTATCCGAGCCAGCTTTCCGGTGGACAGAAGCAGAGGATTGCTATCGTGCGGTCTCTTGCCATGAATCCAAGAGTGATGTTGTTCGATGAACCTACATCAGCACTGGATCCCGAGATGGTAGGAGAGGTTCTGGCTGTTATGAAGGAGCTGGCAGAAACGGGTATGACCATGGTAGTTGTTACCCATGAGATGGGATTTGCCAGAGAAGTAGGTACGAAGGTATTGTTTATGGATGAAGGCAGGATCATGGAGGAGAACACACCGGCAGAATTTTTCGCAAATCCCCAGTGTGACCGCCTGAAGGAGTTCCTGTCCAAGGTACTGTAAACAGCACTGCAGAAGGATTTCCTTAATGCTCTGACATTTCCAGTACAGCAGTCATCAGATAGAATGGCAGTGAAAATACCATGAAATAAACATAGCGGAATTCGGTGGCAACGGGAGTGGCGATCATGACCGTGAGATAGAGGGCAAAGCTTGGCAGGTAATAGACAAGCTTTGCTTTTTCTTTTCTTACAAAGGCATTGCTGATAGAAAAGAGCATAGCCCAGAAGATGACACCCATACTCCAGAGGAGACTGTAGATGGGAACCATGCTGCCCATTTTGATAGCAATCTCCTTTCCTTTTACGACGAAGGGACCGCCGATCAGCGGTGTATGGGAGACACCAAACTGGGTGGCACTGACACCTTCCGCTTCTGCTACCAGATAGAAGGAATCGGGATACCAGTAGCCATAGGTCTGATTGACATAAGCCTGAATATAATCACCGGGATAAGCAGCGAAAAGACGCAGGTACAGGCTCAGAAATTCTGACTTATGGCTCGTCAGATAACTCTGGTCTCCGGCACGTACCAGCTCTTTGATATTGTCGGCATAGGTAGGATTGTAAAGCTCCTTGATATATGTCAGGTCTACCACATGCTCGATCAGGTCAAGCTCCTCCGGGGCGATCTCTCTGTCATTGCAGATCACGGCAGCAATCTGCTGGGCAGGTATGGAGCAGGATTCAATGAAATCCGGCTGGATCACATGGGCAGCATTCATAACGGGATATTTGATGACTGCTGAGGTCAATACGATAACTGCCAGACAGGGATAGAGCTTCAGTGCCTTTTTCCTGTAATAGATCAGAAGGAAGGGAAGGGCGAATAAAAAGCCATACCAGCCGTTGGAACGGAACAGGCAGAGCATCAGCCCGGAAAGCGTGAATGTGACAAGCTCCCTTATTGTGATCTGTCTGGAGATGCGGAGCAGGCAGCAGCTGAAGATAAGCACAGCTCCTGCAAAGGGGATATCCTTCCAGATTGTTACGGAAAAGACAGCATGATAGGGAACAAGGGCATAAAAGAGTGTGATGAGAAACAGGATCAGGGAACGTACCCTAAACTGCTTCAGTGTGCGGATCAGATAGGCTGCCGCAAAAGCGAGGAAGCACATCTGCGCAAAAGTATAAAAAGAGATAGCGATCACTTTGTTATTTGTAAAGAGAAGGCCAATCCGGTAGAAAAATTTTATGGTCAGGGTGTGCGCAAGTGGATGGTGATTGCTGTAAGGGACAAGTCCCAGGATCTGCTCATACTGATTGATGCTGTCTGGTGTCATGATACCTGGATACTGATAAAGAAAATAGGGAAGCCAGCAGAGCAGACAAAGGAAGAAGCTGCAAAGACCGGTTTTTCTGCGGTACAGCTCCTGAAGAAAATTGACTGCCCTGGTTAAACGTGGAAAACGGCAGGAAAAGAGTCTGCCGGTATGGTCGTTTTCAAACAGATAATAATGCAGCATTTTCCGGTTGCAGGAATACGAATAGAGGAACAGCAGCAGCTCGTAAAAAAGAATGGTAAAGCCGGCAAATACAGAAAGCAGGATGATACCCTGGTAGAGCCGGCTTGTAAGCTGCTCGATATAGTGGTGCCCATCCACCAGCATATACATCAGAGAAAACATCAGGGAAAGGATCAGTGCATTCCGTGCGGCAGGCAGAGATCTCATGAAGGGCATATCCTTGATCCGGTGGTGGATCCGCCTGTATAGGAAGAAAGAAAGTAAAAAGAAAACACTGGTCAGAATATTGCCGGGCTCCAGCCTGGCAGCCTTCATCAGCGCCCATGTGGTAAGGAAGCTTTCCAGTATATGAATAAGTAATCTTACATTTCTGCTGACCTTCATGAATAACTCCTGTTCTCTTGCGGAATTTTATGCTATACTAAATTGATTATCCTCTTTCCTATCATAGAAAAAAGAGGGTGAACTGTCAACCAACAAAAGGAAAACAATATGCCAACGATCAGCCTTTGTATGATTGTAAAAAATGAAGAGAAGCATCTGGCAAGGTGCCTTGATACTGTCCAGGATCTGATGGATGAGATCATTATTGTAGATACCGGCTCTGCAGACCGGACAAAGGAGATCGCAGCCAGGTATACGGACAGGATCTACGACTTTGCCTGGATCGATGATTTTTCGGCGGCCAGAAACTTTGCTTTTTCCATGGCAGGCTGTGATTATATCTATAGCGCAGATGCTGATGAGGTTCTGGATGAGGAAAACCATGAGAAATTCCGTCTGCTGAAGGAAAATCTGCTTCCTGAGATTGAGATCGTGCAGATGTATTACGGCAATCTGCTTTCCTTTGGAACAGTTTACAACTTTGACAGGGAACTGCGTCCCAAGCTTTTTAAAAGGCTTCGGACATTTCAGTATGAGGATCCGATCCATGAAATTGTGCGTACTATGCCGGTGATCTATGACAGCGATATTGAGATCACCCATAAGCCCCACGAAAGCCATGCAGAGAGAGATCTTGCCGCTTTCCGGAGACTGACAGAGAAGGGGACGATCAGTGACAGGCTTCTTTCCATGTATGCCAGGGAGCTGTATCTGTCGGGAACAGAAGAGGATCTTCTGCTTTCTGAGGATTATTTTACAGAAAGAGCAGACAGCGGGGAGCTGGAGCTTTATCATTTAAAGGAAGCAGTCTGTGTGATCGTAAGGGCGGCAAGGCTCCGGGGAGATTACCTGAAAATGTACCGGTATGCCATGAAGGATATTGCCAGCGAGGGTGTCAGTGAGGTATGCTGTGAACTGGGAAATTACTATGAACAGGCGGGACTTCTGACAGAGGCTGTTATCTGGTATTATAATGCCTGCCATGAGACGGGGGCGATCCTCAATATCCGTATGCAGAAGCAATTCCCACTGGAAAAGCTGGCAGAATGCTATGAAAGGCTTGGAAATCAGGAGCTTGCAGATCAATATAGAAAAGAAGCGCAGGAGGAAGAATAACATGGGCTTTGAACAGAATATCAGAAAGGTAGAACCTTATGTGGCAGGGGAACAGCCAAAGAATCCCGGTGTCATCAAACTCAATACCAATGAATGTCCATATCCCCCGTCTCCTCTGGTAAAAGAGGCAGAAGGAAAGATCGACTATGAAAAACTCCGGTTGTATCCGGATATGAATGCAGAAAAGCTGGTAGATGCCCTTGCAGAGTATTATCAGGTAAAGCCCTCGCAGGTGTTTGTGGGTGTGGGAAGTGACGATGTACTTTCCATGGCCTTCCTTACCTTTTTTAACGGCAGTCTTCCGGTGCTGTTCCCTGATATCACCTATTCCTTTTATGATGTCTGGGCAGATCTGTACAGGATCCCCTATAAGACATGCCCTCTGACAGAGGACTTCCATATCAGGAAGGAGGATTATCTGGTACCAAATGGTGGTATCATTTTCCCGAATCCCAACGCGCCGACAGGTGTCCTTGAGGAGGTTTCCATGATTGAGGAGATCATAAGAGCCAATCAGGATGTGGTCGTGATCATTGACGAAGCCTATATTGATTTTGGAGGGGAAAGCGTCCTCCCCCTGATCGATAAATATGAAAATCTTCTGGTTGTGCAGACCTTTTCCAAGTCAAGAGCCATGGCCGGTATGAGAATCGGCTATGCCATGGGAAATGAGAAGCTGATCAGATATCTGAAGGATGCAAAATTTTCCTTCAATTCCTATACGATGAACCTGCCGTCTATCGAAATGGGGACGGCAGCAGTAAAGGATGATGCGTATTTTAAAGAAACAACAGGCAAGATCATAGCAACCAGAGAGCGTGTGAAAAAGGAAATGAAGAAGCTAGGCTTTTTTTTTACAGATTCCATGAGCAATTTTCTGTTTGCCGGCCATGAAAATGTACCGGCGGGAGAGCTGTTCCGGGCACTGAAAGAAAATGACATATATGTCAGATACTGGAATAAGGACAGGATCAGCAACCGTCTGCGTATCACTATCGGTACAGATGAACAGATGGATCGTTTCCTGGAATTTTTAAGAAGCTATCTGAACAACTAAGGAGGAAGTAATCTATGTTTAAGAATTTTTTAAAGGGAATGGTAATGGGACTTGCCAATATCATCCCAGGTGTCAGTGGAGGAACCCTTGCGGTTTCCATGGGTATTTATGACAAGCTGATCCACTGCCTGACACATCTGTTCAGGGAATTCAAGGAAAGCATCCGCTTCGTACTGCCGATCATACTTGGTATGATCGTGGCACTGGCAGGACTGTCATTTGTGATCACTCCGGCATTTGAGCATTTCCCGCTGCAGACGAACGGACTGTTTATTGGACTCATCGTTGGCGGACTGCCGCTTATGTTCAGGAAGGTAAAGGGCAGCAGGATCAGGATCGGACACGGGATCGTGTTCCTGATCTTCTTTGCCATCGTGATCGGAATGGCCATGCTGGGTGATACAGAAGGCAAGGCGGCCGATCTAAGCTTTGGCCTTGTAAATGTACTGAAGCTGTTCGGCGTTGGCGTTATTGCATCTGCAACTATGGTGATCCCCGGGGTCAGCGGTTCCATGATGCTTCTGGTCATGGGCTATTATAATCCCATTGTGGCAACTATTAAGGAATTCGTAGAGGCACTGGTACATTTCAATATGCAGGAAATCCTGCGCTGCTGTGGCATCATGATCCCGATGGGGATCGGCGTTATTGTCGGTATTTTCGCCATTGCCAAGGTGATTGAGATTATTTTTGAGAAGTTTCCGGTCTATGCATACTATGCGATTATCGGACTGATCCTGGCATCACCCATTGCGATCCTGATGGCCTCAGAGCTTGGTGTGATCACTGTTCTTTCTGTGATCACAAGTCTTGTTACCTTCGCTGTCGGATTCGTGGTTGCCATGAAGCTTGGAGAATAAAACTGGAGAACAGAAATGGAAGAAATGGAAGCCTATACGGGGTTTGCAGAAGTATATGATACCTTTATGGATGATACACCCTATGAAGAGTGGGCGGATTTTCTGGCAGGGCTGATCGGGAAATATGGGATTTCAAGACCGGTGCAGTCAGCCGGAGAGGCAGGCTGCGCGGCAGGAACAGCAGAAAGCACCGGCACAGAGCAGGGATCCGGTGCAGATCCCTCCCTCAGGGAAGCCCTTGAGGAAGAGAAAAATCTGGTGCTGGATCTTGGCTGTGGCACAGGCACACTGACGGAGCTCCTTTCACAGAAGGGCTTTGACATGATCGGTGTAGACAGCTCGGAAGAAATGCTGCAGCTTGCCATGGACAAAAAGGAAAAAAACGGAAGCAGAATCCTGTATCTCTGTCAGGATATGAGGGATCTTGACCTGTACAGTACTGTGGGAACCGTGGTCAGTGTCTGCGACAGTATAAACTATCTGCTTGAGGATGAGGATGTGGCAGATACGTTTTCGTTGGTTGAGAATTATCTGTATCCGGGAGGGATCTTCATTTTTGATTTTAATACGCTTTATAAATATGAAACAGTGATCGGGGATACCACGATCGCTGAAAACCGGGATGACTGCAGCTTTATCTGGGAAAACTACTATCATGAGGAAGAGCACATCAATGAGTATGACCTGACGATCTTTGCAAGGGAGAAGAAAAACAGGGAATCCTTCCGCAGATTTCAGGAGACCCATTACCAGAGGGGATATACCCTGGAAGAAATGAAGAGCTTTGTGGAAAACAGCGGACTTTCCCTGATCCTTGTAATGGATGCGGAAACCCACAGGGAACCTACAGAAGACAGCGAACGGATCTATGTGGTGGCAGGAAAAGGGCGGAAAGCCGCGAAAGAATGTAATACAGGAGAAAACGGATGAGTGATTATATAATCAGGGCGACGGCCGCTGATGCAGGTATCAGAGCCTTTGCGGCAACAACGAAGGAGCTTGTGGAAAAAGCAAGACAGATCCACGATACCAGTCCGGTGATCACGGCAGCCCTCGGAAGGCTGCTGACAGGCGGGGTGATGATGGGAACGATGCTAAAGGGAGAAGATGACCTTTTGACTCTGCAGGTCAGCGGAGATGGACCGGTACGGGGCATGACGGTTACTGCGGGAAGCAACGGGACAGTCAAGGGATATGCAGTCGAGCCACAGGTGATGCTGCCAAAGAATGCTGCAGGAAAGCTGGACGTAGGCGGTGCAGTAGGAAGGGGAACACTGCGTGTGATCAAGGACATGGGACTGAAGGAGCCTTATGTGGGGCAGACTGCCCTGCAGACCGGTGAGATCGCTGATGACCTGACCTATTACTTCGCAGCCTCCGAACAGGTGCCTTCCAGTGTAGGACTGGGTGTTCTGATGGAGAAGAACAATACAGTGAAGCAGGCGGGTGGCTTTATCATCCAGCTGATGCCCTTTGCCGGAGAAGAAGTGATCGGAGCACTGGAAAAAAACCTGGCTGCTTTTTCTACAGTCACAACTGTACTGGATGAAGGAAAAACACCGGAAGAAATGCTGCAGCAGCTGCTTGCGGGATTGGATCCAGTGATCACAGAGAAGGTGCCGTGCCGGTATGAATGCAGCTGCAGCAGAGAACGTATGGAGCGTGCGATCATCAGTATTGGTAAGAAGGATATCGAAGAAATGATAAATGATGGGGAAGCCATTGAGGTAAACTGTCAGTTCTGTGGAAATTCCTATCACTTTTCTGTAGAAGAGCTCAAAGAAATGCTGAAGGCAGCAAGATAAGGGTGGTCATATGAAGCATGGATTTATCAAGGCGGCAGCCATTACACCGGATCTGAAGGTGGCAGACCCGGTTTATAACAGTCAGGTGATCTGTCAGAAGATAGAGGAGGCTGAGAAGGAAGGAGCAGTGCTCCTTGTTTTTCCGGAGCTTTGTATTTCCGGTTATACCTGTCATGACCTGTTCCTGCAGGAAACACTGCTTGTGGCATGCAAAGAACAGCTGCAGAAAATTGCCGGATTTACCAGAGGGAAGAACTGCATTGCTTTTGTGGGACTGCCGCTGGAAAAGGATGGGAAGCTGTATAATGTGGCAGCAGCTCTTCATGACGGTGAGGTGCTGGCACTGATCCCAAAAACATGGATCCCCTCTTATGGAGAGTTCTATGAAACAAGACATTTTCAAAGGGGGAATGAAACGCCTGTTTTTGTAGAACTGTTTGAAAAGCAGGTTCCGTTTGGAACGCATATTCTCCTGACTGCGGAAAATATCGGTGGGTTTACGATAGGATGTGAAATCTGTGAAGATATGTGGGTGCCTGCTTCGCCAGGTCAATCGGCGGCACTGGCTGGTGCGACTGTAATAGTCAATCTTTCGGCATCCAATGAAACCATTGGAAAAGAGGCTTATAGAAGACTGCTTGTGAGATCAGAGAGCGCAAGGTTCCTTGCCGGTTATATTTATGCCAGTGCAGGGGAGGGAGAATCGACACAGGATCTTGTCTTCGGGGGACATGACCTGATCACAGAAAATGGAACCGTGCTGGCAGAAAGCAGAAGGTTTCAGAATGAAATAATCTATGGAGATATTGATATCCACAGGCTTTCCATGGAACGCCGCCGGATGAATACCTTTGCTTTGGAGAAAAGCAGTGATTATCTGACCGTGGGCTTTTGGCTAAAAATAGAAGAAACAAGACTGACAAGAAGCTTTGCACGACAGCCCTTTGTTCCGTCAGACAGGAAGGAAAGGGAAGAACGCTGCAATGAGATCCTTATGATCCAGTCCATGGGACTGAAAAAGCGTTTTGCCCATACCGGCTGTCAGAAGGCAGTCATTGGTATTTCCGGTGGCCTGGACTCCACACTGGCATTGCTTGTGACCGTAAGGGCATTTGATATGCTGGGGCTTCCCAGGGGAAATATTTATGCAGTGACCATGCCGTGCTTTGGCACCACAGACAGAACCTATGATAATGCCTGTAAGCTGACAAAAACGCTTGGAGCCACACTGGAGGAGATCGATATCAAGGAAGCAGTCACGATCCATTTCAGGGATATCAGGCAGGATATGGAGAACCATAACGTTACTTATGAAAACGGACAGGCACGGGAGAGAACCCAGATCCTGATGGATATTGCCAACAGGGAGAATGCACTTGTGATCGGAACCGGAGATATGTCGGAGCTTGCGCTTGGATGGGCAACCTACAATGGAGATCACATGTCCATGTACGGTGTGAATGCCGGTGTGCCAAAGACACTGGTGAGACATCTGGTGGCTTATTATGCAGATACCTGTGAAAATGAAACCCTGTCGGCAGTTCTCCGGGACGTGCTGGATACACCGGTCAGCCCGGAACTCCTGCCTCCCGTTGAGGGAAAGATCTCCCAGAAGACGGAAGATCTGGTAGGACCCTATGAGCTTCATGATTTCTTCCTATATTATATGCTGAGGTGCGGCTTTGAACCGGAAAAGATCTACCGGATCGCCAGGAAGACCTTTACAGGTGTCTATGAGGACGAAGTGATCCTGAAGTGGTTAAAGACCTTTTACCGGAGATTTTTTGCGCAGCAGTTCAAGCGCTCCTGCCTGCCGGACGGTCCAAAGGTCGGAAGCGTGGCACTTTCACCAAGAGGAGATCTGCGGATGCCCTCTGATGCCAGTGCAGCCTGCTGGCTTGCCGAGGTGGAGAAGCTTCAGCAGACTTGCAAAATAAAAGAAAATGATATATTATGATATCAGTGATTGCAAAGAAGCAGTATCCTTATGTGGAGACTGCTTCTTTTCTTTATTTGAAAGACAGGGGGAAAGGGTATGAAAAATCCTGAAAACAGTGTTTACAGAAAGCTGCAGGTAAATAACAGAGTGCAGCTTTTCAAGAAGGTGCTGGAAAGAGAATGAAAATAACAGGTCAGGACAGGGAGCGGCTGTAAAGGGAATATGGCCGCTCTCTCTGATCTGTACAGATACCCTGTCACCTGCTGCCGGAGCCGGCAGGATCCTCAGAGGCAGACGGTGAAGGAGAGGCTTTCTGCAGGGAAGCTTTAATCGCATTTAAAAGCACGGTGGAGGTATATTTATTATCATCGGCATAGGTAATATTTTCCAGGGACTGGGTTTTCAGTATTTTCTCTGCCAGATCATCAAAGACAGGCTCGATCAGGGGGAACATGGTCGTAACGGCTTCGTCCAGATTGACGATCTGGATATCATTGATATTGTTCTCATCAACCGTGACCTCTACATCCACAACATTATCATTGATGATCAGTGAGGTAGTATAGACACCGGGAACATAGGCAGCGGTATTTGCTGAAGCGGATGTTTCCTTTGCTGCAGTCTTTGGCAGGAACATGACGATCATCAGGATCAGGAACAGGATGCCAAGGACAACAAAAATACCTGTATATATTAATTCTTTCAGATGCAGTACAACGATCTTTGTCTTGGAGCTCATGGATTTTCACCGGTTTTTCTCTTTTTACTATAGTATTAGTGCGGGAAAGGTTTTATTACAGAAACATCCCCTATTGACAAATAAAAAGTGCGGTTGGTATTATTTTTTTAGAATATTTTTACTTATTGAGAATCAGGAACGGTGGGAGGAATGAACCATGCATAAGCATTATACAAAGGAAGATATTATGGAGCTGGTACAGGATGAGGATGTGGAATTTATCAGGCTGCAGTTTACGGATATGTTCGGACAGATGAAGAATGTGGCGATCACAGTCAGCCAGCTCGGAAAGGCTCTGGATAACCGCTGCATGTTCGACGGTTCTTCCATTGAAGGCTTTGCCAGAATCGAGGAGGCTGACATGATCCTGTATCCGGATCTGGACACGCTTGCTATTTTCCCATGGAGACCACAGCAGGGCAAGGTAGCAAGACTGATCTGCGATGTGAAGAGACCGGGAGGGGAGCCCTTTGAGGGGGATCCCAGATATGTGCTGAAAAGGGCTGTCAGGGAGGCAGCAGAGCTTGGGTATACCTTTGAGGTCGGACCGGAATGTGAGTTTTTCCTTTTTCATACAGATGAAAACGGACTGCCAACGACCATTACCCATGAAAAGGCAGGCTATTTTGACTTGGGACCTCTGGATCTTGGCGAGAATGCAAGAAGAGATATGGTCCTGACGCTGGAGGATATGGGATTTATCGTAGAATCCTCCCATCATGAGATAGCACCGGCGCAGCATGAGATTGATTTCCAGTATGATGAAGCACTGGCGGCTGCGGATAATATCATGACCTTCAAGCTGGCCGTCAAAACGATCGCAAAGCGTCATGGTCTTCACGCTACCTTTATGCCAAAGCCTAAATTCGGTGTGAATGGCTCGGGTATGCATATCAATATGTCTCTTGCAAAGGACGGAAAGAACATTTTCTCAGATCCCTCTGATAAAAACGGACTCAGCAGGGAGGCCTACTGGTTTATCGGCGGTATCATGAAGCATATGAAAGGAATGACAGCGATCACCAATCCCCTTGTCAATTCCTACAAGAGACTTGTGCCAGGCTATGAAGCGCCTGTTTATATTGCGTGGAGCGCAACAAACAGAAGTCCGCTGATCAGGATCCCTTCTTCAAGAGGGGAGCATACAAGGATCGAGCTGCGCTGCCCGGATCCGTCAGCCAATCCCTATCTTGCGCTGGCAGTCTGCCTGCGCGCTGGACTTGATGGTATCGTGAACCATATTGATCCGCCGGAAAGTGTGGACTGCAATATCTTTGATCTGACAGAGGAAGAAAGAAAGAGCCGTGGCATTGAAGCAGTGCCGGCTTCCTTAAGAGAGGCTGTCAGTGAGCTGGAGAAGGATGAACTGATCAGGGAGGTCCTTGGAGTCCATATGGCAGATAAGTACATCAGGGCGAAAAAAGAGGAATGGGAAAAGTATACCGCACAGGTCACAGAATGGGAGATCAGCCAGTATTTAAACCAGTACTAGGAAAGCTGTGATCGAGAGGAGGTGTGCTTATGACCAGCGTGATCATTGCCCTTCCCAAGGCAGAGGTTGCACAGGGAATACGGAACCTGTTAGTCAGAAGCGGCATACCGGTAGCTGGCGTATGCACAACTGGAGCGCAGGCACTTGCACTTGCGGATGGGCTGAATTACGGAATCGTCATATGTGGTTATAAACTGGCAGATATGATTTATTCACAGCTGCATGAGGATCTGCCCTTTGGGTTTGAAATGCTGCTCATGGCTTCCCAGAATATCCTGGGAAGTGGTATTGTAGAAGAAGGGATTGTCTCGGTGATAATGCCGCTGAAGGGAAATGACCTGATCAGCACAGTTGATATGATGATCCAGGCAACAGAACGGCGGAAACGCAGACAGCGGCTGAAGCCGAAGGAACGGAACCCGGAGGAGACAGCACTGATCAGACAGGCAAAGGAGCTTCTAATGGATCGGAATCACCTGTCAGAGGAGGAGGCTCACAGATACATCCAGAAATGCAGCATGGACAGTGGCACGAATATGGTAGAAACTGCCCAGATGGTGCTGAGTATGATGCAGGTATAAGCATGATATATGGGTTTAAGGACAAAAATATATAAGAACAGAAGAAAGCAGAGAAACAGGAGAAAAGATAATGGGAGATTTCAGCAGTATTTACAGTGGAAGTAAAAAGCTTGGCTTTGGTCTGATGAGACTGCCGCTTTTAAATCCGGGTGATGCCGCAAGCATTGACCTTGAGCAGATGAAGCAGATGGTAGACACCTTTATAGAAAGAGGCTTTACCTATTTTGATACAGCGTGGATGTACTGCGCCTTCAAAAGTGAAGAGGCTGTCAGGGAAGCACTGGTAAAACGTCATGACAGAAGCACTTATACACTGGCAACCAAGCTGCATGCGGGATATCTTAAGACAAAGGAGGACCGGGACAGGATCTTTCAGGAGCAGCTCCGTAAGACAGGTGCAGATTACTTTGACTACTATCTGCTCCATGATGTGGGAGCCCACCATTATGAGATCTATAAGGAGCTGGACTGCTTTACCTGGATCGCAGAGAAAAAGAAACAGGGTCTGATCCGCCATATGGGATTTTCCTTCCATGACAATGCAGAGTTTCTTGATAAGGTACTGACAGAGCATCCGGAAATGGAATTCGTACAGCTTCAGATCAATTATATTGACTGGGACAGCGAAGGCGTGCAGTCCCGGAAATGCTATGAAGTAGCCAGAAAGCATGGCAAGCCGGTCATCGTTATGGAGCCGGTGAAGGGAGGGACACTTGCCAGGGTACCGGAAGAAGTAGAAAAGGAAATGAAGACTGTGCATCCGGACATGAGTATACCCTCCTGGGCGATCCGTTTCGCGGCAGGACTTGACAATGTCATGCTGGTGCTCAGCGGCATGAGCAGCATGGAACAGCTGCTCGACAATATCAGCTACATGGAGGACTTTAAGCCTCTGGACGATGAAGAACAACAGGTCATCAGAAGGGCAGTGGACATCATTAACAGGGATATTGCCATTCCCTGTACAGGGTGCTCCTACTGTACAGATGGCTGTCCGAAGCATATTCCGATCCCGAAATATTTTTCACTTTATAATGCAGAGATGCAGAAAACAAGGGACAAGGACTGGATTTCCCATAGAGGGTACTACAGAAACCTGACAAAGACCTTCGGGAAGGCCAGTGACTGTGTGTCCTGCAGGCAGTGTGAGCGGATCTGTCCCCAGCATCTGCCCATTGCAGAGGATCTGAAAATGGTTGCAGCAATGTTTGAAGGCTGATTTTACATAGACTTTACATAGAATTGACCTCCACTTGACTCAAACGGAGAAAAGCTCTGATATACTAAACTGGATGATACATGGATTTTACATTCTGAGAGACATGATCTAGTTTGGAGGAGAGAGATGAGTAACACGGTACAGATTTTGTTTGGGTTGTTTGGAGGTCTTGCTGTTTTTATCTATGGCATGAACATGATGAGTGAATGCCTGCAGAAGGCGGCGGGAGAAAAAATGAAGGCCGTTCTGGCACTGCTTACGAAAAATCCGGTGCTTGGTGTACTGGCAGGTGCACTGACAACAGCAGTACTGCAGAGCAGCAGCGCTACGACAGTCATGGCGATCGGCTTTGTCAGCGCAGGCCTGATGACGCTGCCACAGGCGATCTCTATTATTTTTGGTGCGAATATCGGAACGACGATGACAGCACAGATCATAGCATTTAAGATCAGTGATTATATTTTTCTGATCATCTTTGTGGGATTTCTGATTTCCTTTCTTTCCAGATCCGAGAGAATAAAAAATATCGGCCTTACCATTTTTGCCTTTGGACTGCTTTTCCTTGGCATAGATACTATGGGAAGTGTGATGCAGCCGCTGGCAAACAGCCCGGTGTTTACAGAGCTTTTTGACAAGGTATCGGATATACCGGTGCTCGGTGTGCTGACCGGTACGGTCATGACACTGGTAGTACAGAGCAGCAGTGCGACGATTGCCGTTCTCCAGAACTTTGCCATTCAGCCGGGAGCTGACGGAGTGAGCAGTGTGATCGGTCTGACAGGGGCGATCCCGATCCTGCTTGGTGATAATATCGGAACTACGATCACGGCAGTGCTTGCCAGCATCGGACAGCCAAGGAATGCCAAGAGGACAGCGGCCGCGCACTGTATCTTCAATGTCAGCGGATGCCTTCTGTTTATCTGGTTTATCCGACCCTTTGCTGCCTTTATCCAGATGATCTCACCAAAGGGACCTGAGGTAGAGGTTATTTCCAGACAGATCGCCAATGCACATACCACCTTTAATATTGTGATGACTCTGATCTGGACACCACTTTTGTTCGTTATGGTGAAGCTTGTCATGAGACTGATACCGGACAAAAAGGAGGGAGAAGGAGATCCGGCGGAGCCGGTTTATCTGGATGACAGACTGATGGCGCAGCCGGCAGCCGCACTGCAGCTTGCAGCCAAGGAGATCCTCCATCTGGCTTTCCTTGTGGGGGAACAGCTTCATCTGACAACCGGCATGGTAAGAAGGAAGGAAGAAGGACAGCCGGCAGCCGGGATAGAGCAGCGTGAAAGGCTGAAGGGCTTAGGTGGTAAGATCACAGAGTATCTGTCCGGTCTGTTTTCTGCGGGTGTCCTGACAGAAGAGCAGGCGGCACAGACAGCGGGTGTTATGTATCTGCTTGGGGATGTGGAACGGATGGGAGAGCTGTGCGTGGATGTGACACTGGCGATCGAGGACAGAGATCGGAGGAAGACGAAATATTCCAAGGAAGCCATGAAGGATCTGGAAAAAAGCCTTAAGGTAATAGAAGACATGTATGGAGTGGCATTGCAGGTATTGACTACGGGAGACGAAGAGAGTGCCAGGAAGATCCGAAAGAAAAAGGAAAAGGTGCTTGATCTTGATATTGAGATGAGGAAGGGACATATGGACAGGGTCAGTAAGGGAAAATGTGCCACAGAGATGACAGGCCCCTTAAATGATATCCTCCATGCCATTGACAGAATGGGCAACTGCTGTGTGAATATCGCAGATGCAGCCCTTGACAAGGTGGATCTGAATTATTTCAATGCCACAGGCAGTCCGGAAGAGCTTACAGCTAAAGAATAGCATTTTTTGCAAACCCTCCAGCAGAAAACATTATTTTCCTTCATATTGGGTATGGTATATAATAAAATTTACAATACAGGAACAGGAGGGTTTCTCTATGCTTAAATTTACGAAAATGCATGGCTGTGGAAATGACTATATTTATATCGATGGTGCCAGGGAAAGGATCCCGGCAGAGCAGAAGCCGGAGCTCGTAAGACGTCTGAGCGACAGACATTTTGGTATTGGCGGGGATGGCGTGATCTTCATCAACCCTTCTGATCAGGCAGATTTTGAAATGGAAATGTACAATATGGACGGAACCCGTGCAGAAATGTGCGGAAACGGGATCCGCTGTGTGGCCAAATATGTATATGATAAGGGACTGACGGATCAGACGCAGATCAGTGTGATCAGTGCGGGAAGGATCAAGTATCTCGATCTTCATGTGGAGAATGGCAGGGTGTCGACTGTAAAGGTCAACATGGGGGAACCAATCCTGAAGGCCTGTGAAATCCCTGTGCTTGCTGAAGATGAAAAGGGAGAGGTGATCGCAGAGCCCATAGAGATAGAGGGGAAAGCCTACCGGATGACCTGCGTATCCATGGGAAATCCCCATGCAGTTGTTTTCGTGGAGGATGTGCAGGATTTTCCGCTGGAGCAGGTTGGACCTGGGCTTGAGAAGCATCCGAGATTTCCAAAGAGGGTCAATGCCGAATTTGTAAAGATACTGGATGAGGAAACGATAGAGATGAGAGTATGGGAAAGAGGAACCGGGGAGACGCTGGCCTGCGGAACCGGAGCCTGCGCGGCTGCGGTTGCCTGCAGCTTAAATGGTTTGACGAAAGACACGGTTACTGTTAAACTATTAGGTGGTACTTTACAGATTCAGTGGGATAAAGCAGAGAACCGTGTTTACATGACAGGACCTGCCACGACTGTATTTGAAGGTGAAATAGAAATCTAAAGATCCAGGAGGAGACAGAATACATGTTTAAAGTAAATGAAAACTACCTGAAGCTTCCGGGCAGCTATCTTTTCTCAACAGTAGGAAAGAAGCAGAGAGCCTATCAGGAAGCACATCCGGATAAAAAGGTGATCAGGCTCAGCATTGGTGATGTGACCCAGCCCCTTGTACCGGCGATCATCGAGGCACTGCACAAGGCAGTAGATGAGATGGGACATGCAGAAACCTTCAGAGGCTATGCACCTGACCTTGGTTATGAATTCCTGAGAAATGCGATCGCAGACAATGATTACAAGGCAAGAGGCTGCCAGATCTCTGCGGATGAGATCTTCGTGTCAGATGGTGCCAAGTGTGATTCAGGTAATATTCAGGAAATCTTTGGCCTTGATAACAGGATTGCCGTATGTGATCCGGTTTATCCTGTGTATGTGGATACCAATGTCATGGCGGGGAGGACCGGAACCTATGATCCGGTCAGGGAAACCTGGAGTGATGTTATTTATATGCCCTGTACAGCAGACAATAATTTCGCACCGGAGCTGCCAAAGGAAACACCGGATATCATTTATCTCTGCTTCCCCAATAATCCGACAGGCTCCACGATCACGAAGGCTCAGCTTCAGGAATGGGTTGATTATGCGAATAGGACTGGTGCAGTTATCATTTATGATGCTGCCTATGAAGCCTATATTTCAGAGGCCGATGTGCCGCATTCCATTTATGAATGTGAAGGTGCAAGAACCTGTGCCATTGAGCTTCGTTCCTTTTCCAAGAATGCAGGCTTTACCGGCGTAAGGCTAGGCTTTACTGTGATCCCGAAGGAATTAAAGAGCGGAGATGTATCCCTTCATTCCCTCTGGGCAAGAAGACATGGCACCAAGTATAACGGTGCTCCCTACATTGTGCAGCGTGCCGGCGAGGCAGTATACTCACCGGAGGGAAAGGCACAGCTGAAGGAGCAGGTTGCTTATTATATGAAAAATGCAGCCTATATCCTGAATGGACTTAAGGAAGCAGGCTACACGGTGTCCGGTGGTGTAAATGCCCCTTATATCTGGCTGAAGGCACCAAACGGCATGACAAGCTGGGAGTTCTTTGATCATATGCTGGAGAATGCCAATGTAGTCGGAACACCCGGTTCAGGCTTTGGACCGAGCGGAGAGACCTACTTCAGACTGACTGCGTTTGGAAGCTATGAGAATACGGTAGAAGCAGTAAACCGGATCAAGGCACTGTAAGAAGCCTGGAATTTAAGAAAACAGTTTGAATATACTGCCCTGATATGTAAGTACCTGCCGGATTTTTCGGTCAAAGGAAGCATATCAGGGCATTTTTTAGATTAAAAAAGCAGCCTGCCGTGTGACAAGCTGCTCTCCTTACCTGAGTGCGTCAGTTCTTAGAGGAAACCTGGGGACCAACGTACTCTGCACTGCCGAATCCAAGAATCAGAATGAAAATGGTGTTCAGGAATAATAAACCGAAACCAAATCCTGTGCCCTGACCGAAAGCCTTAGCTAACTTGAAGAGCATCATGATTCCAACAACAACGTTCACGCAGGGAACAAACATCAGCAGGAATAACCATCCATTTCCCCATGCGATATCATACAAACAGTATGTGTTGTAAAAGGGAATCAGGCACTTCCAGCCTGCCTTGCCAGCCTTTACAAAAAGCTTCCACATAGCAACTAAAGTAAGAACAGAAATTGCCAGAGATAAGATGACGTAAACTGCAGAAACTCCAGAAGCGGCTGCTGCATAAGCTGCATCATAACTTTCCATTAGAATATCCTCCTTCATAAGTTTTATAAAAAATTTATATGTCCTCGATTATCTTATAATACATTAAATGGCTTGTCAATTTATAAATGGTATTAGTTGGCACTTTTTTTACTTTTTTCGACAGAGATTTTCCATGATGATTTTCCTGTGATAAAGGTGAATGCAAGGGGAAATACAGTGTAAAACGAAAAGATGCAACATTTTATAATGAAATGTTGCATCTTTGCTTTGTGATTATTATTTCGGATGGTTTGCAGGAAACTTTAGAGATGAAATGAAAAATTCTTGAAAAATTTTTGAAAATTATTTAGTCCTCTATTGCCAAAGTAAATTCCGGCAGCCAGATTCTGACCGGAGTGCCTTTCACAGAAGCTGCTTTCGCACCGCATCTGCAGTAGAAAATCTGTACTTTCCTTTAAAAATATCCTTCAGTCTGGCTGAGATAATGACACATTTCATTATAAAACGTTGCATGACTGACAAATTGTTACAGAAAGCAGGGAGGCTTGGCTGGAGGCTCCGGATCCATGGAGTAGCAAAGCAGGATACCAGCAGACAGGGAGGTTAAGGATGTTAAGACTGACAGTAA
>NZ_JAXXXI010000048.1:0-49337 GCF_037359455.1 Suilimivivens sp. | reverse complement strand
TGATAATGACTGTCTCTCCAGCGCATTTGGCATATCCTTAACTGCAATCCAGTGCTCCGGTGCATTGCAGGTGGCAATTGCCCAGTACAGATGCAGATCCGGTGCATATGCCCTGCTTGTCACAAAGCTGACAATTTCACCAGCTTCCCATACATACAGCCACTCACCGCCTCTGTGTCCCCAGTTTTCCTCTCTTGCCTGGATGCAGACTGCACCCACACCGCTTTCGGACAACAGCTTATAATCCACACCGTAGTCATAAATTGCATCTACAGCTCCTCTTGCCCAGGGATCCATGGAAACAAATTCTTTTCCATGCTTTTCCAATCCCTGTTTCATTTTTTTAAAGAAAGAAGCCCACCTCTGCGCATAAAACTTCATCCAAAGTGACCGGTTCCCGGGATCATTCCAGATAAAGTCTGCCTGTTCAGACGTCTTCTCACCCTTAACCTTTATTCCTGACCAGGTTTCAAACTGATCGATCATATCCGGATGGAAATCCCCATCCTTCAGCATAACGCCAAGACCGCACCAGCCATCTCCTGCCAGAAAGCCATCCATATGAAAATCCTCCAGATATCTGATCAGATCTTCCAGAAATACATCTTCATAGTAGCGTCCATCTGGAAGCCTTCTCAGCGGATTAATGGATCCTGTACTATTCCGTAAGGAACCGCCATCCCTTGTCATGATGAAAATATCATATTCATCCGCATGCTCCATAAGCCATTCTGCTCTGGTATTGTATTCATCATGTATATTCGGCTGGGCAAGTGCACCAAAGAAAAATTTGGTTCCTGCCTTATGCAGTTCCTCTACCAATCCGTACAGCTGCCTCTGGCTCCAGACATTACCGCCCGGCATTTCTCTTTCACATGTCCACAGGTAAGGCACTGTCGCATTATCAATGATCCCGTTATAGGAATGAACCTGTTCTACAGAGCATTCCAGCAGAGTAACAGCATCTGGAACAAATCCCAGTGTTTCCAAATAATTATGTACCCCATAATCCTTCTCCCTGTTGTCAAATGCCCTTAAATCTAGCGAATCCAAAATATGATAATTCATACCTTCACCTCACTTGTTTTTTGAATTTCATTATTTGAAATTTAATTTCATTTCTTAACCATAGTATATTCCACGCTACAGAAAATGTCAATCAGATACTTGTTTTTTTACTTTGTCAAAATAGTATTGTTCCACTTCTCCGATCCGTTTCACCTTGGGAAGTGATCCTCCGCCAGAGAACTCTGCTTTTAGCCAGATATCAACCAGGCATTTAGCCAGCTCCTTCCCGATCACTCTTTCTCCCATGCAGAGGATCTGTGCGTCATTGCTTTTTCTGGCTCTCTCTGCAGAATATGGGTCATGACAGACTGCTGCCCGTATCCCCGGGACTTTATTGGCCGTAATAGCCATTCCGATTCCAGTTCCGCAAACCAGAATGCCCCGTTCATATTTTCCTTCTGCCACTGCCTCAGCTACCTTCCTTGCTATATCCGGGTATAAAACAGTTTCTCCCTCTGCCGCTCCGTAATCCTCATATTCAACACCGATATCAGACAAATGCTCCATTATCGTCTTTTTCAGCTGATATGCTGCTTCATCACAGCCAATTGCAAGTTTCACCCGATCACCTCCATTATACCGTCTGCAAAGCTCTGAAGCAGGATACAGCAGGATACAGCCCCGGCATCCAGTACACCTCTTGACCGTTCCCCAAGTCTGCTGGCACGTCCGAATTTTGCTATCATATCCTTCGTGGAATCTCTTCCACTCTCTGCAGCCTTTTTCATCTGTACAAGGGCAGTCTGCATATCCGCACCCTCCTGGCCGGCTTTTTCCAAAGCTGCCACTGCAGGTGTCAGTGTATCCATCAGCGTTTTATCTCCTGTTCTTGCTCCAACAAGCTCTTCCAGCTCCTTTTTCGCCTGATCCAGCATCTGGTACAGATCTGAAACTGTAATCTCATCTTTTCCGTCTGCTTCATCTGCCATTGCCATAAATACAGTTCCATAGATCGGACCCATGGAACCGCCGATTTCATTAAGCAGGATCATCCCCAGCTCTCTCAGGCCTTCACTCAGATCAAACGTTTCCTTTTCAAACCGCTGCTGAAACAGGCTAAAGCCTTTATTCATATTCATCCCATGGTCACCGTCTCCGATCAGGCCGTCAATTTCACCGAGGTAATCCTTATTTTCTTTAATTCCACTGACCATCCTCATCAGAACAGGCTTTCCATCCTTGTTATGAAACGCTTTCATCCCTTCTCCTTCCCTTTTTGCTTCAATCCTACTGTATTAACAGGCATATCAAGGAGCTCCTTTAATTCCTCATCAAGCTTCATTAATGTAAGCGTTGCACCCATCATATCTAATGATGTAAAATAATTTCCCACATATGCTCTGTAGACTGCAATTCCTTTTTCCTGCAGAAGCTTTTCCACCTCATTGTATAATACATACAATTCCATTACCGGTGTCGCCCCAAGCCCGGAAATCAGCACTGCAACCTCATCACCTGCTTCAAAAGGATAGTCCGGCAGGATGATATCTGTCATTCTCTTTGCCATTTTATCAGCCGTTTCCAACTCACACACTTCTATTCCAGGCTCTCCATGGTGTCCTATCCCTACCTCCATAGTGCCATCCTTGATCTCAAAATTAGGATGTCCCACCGCCGGAAGTGTACATGGTGTCAGACCAATACCAACACTCCTCGTATGGTCAATTGCCTTTTGTGCTGCATTGATCACCTCGTCAAGTGAACCGCCCATTGCAGCCTTGGCACCGCCACATTTCCACATAAAGATCTCCCCGGCAACTCCTCTTCTCTTTTCTCTCTGATTCTTAGGAGCGCTGGCCACATCATCATTGGCAATCACTGTCTTTATCGTCAGGCCCTGCTTCTGTGCCATTTTCACAGCCATTTTTACATTCATGTTATCCCCGGAATAATTTCCATAGAGACAGGCTACTCCCTTTCCCTGATCTGCACATTTGGCCGCATCCAGAAAGGCAACTGCTGTAGGGGAAGAACAGATTTCACCAACTGCTGCAGCATCGCACATATTTTCTCCAACATAACCAATGAATGCCGGTTTATGTCCGGAGCCGCCTCCGGTGATCACGCCAACCTTTCCTTCGCCTTTGCATCTGGCTTTAACAACCCGCTTATTTTCCGTGGCTTCTACTATATCACTATTTGCTTTCAGAAAGCCGCTCAGCATCTCGTCTACAATATTGTCCGGATCATTGAGAATCCTCTGCATACTATCCCTCCATTCCCGGTACCAGAACAACCTTCATTGCTCCATCTTCTCCGGTCTGTGCCAGATGAAATCCTTCTTCCCACTTCTCTAACGGGAATTTATGACTTACCACTCCGGCAGTCGGCAGCTTCCCATTGTCAATCCATTCGATCACCGTGTCATAGCAGTAGGGACTCAGATGTACACCAAGAAGATCCAATTCTTTTCTGTCAGATATGATGCTCCAGTCCACAGATACCTTTTCTCCAAATACAGAGAATTCAACAAAACGTCCCAGCTTACGGATACAATCCAGTCCCTGCTGTACACTGGATGGATGTCCGGTTGCTTCAATATAGATATCACAGCCATATCCGCCTGTCATCTCCTTGATCTTAGACACCACATCTTCTTTTCCCGGATTCATGACGATATCCGCCCCAAATTCCTTTGCTTTTTTCAAGCGCTCATCGTTCATATCCAAAACTACCAGGCACTTAGGATTTGCCTGTCTCAGGGCTCCGATCATTCCGAGTCCCAGTGTTCCTGCTCCTGACTGCACCACAAAGTCTGTCGTCTTTGGCTGTGCCCTGTCCACACAATGAAATGCACATGCATATGGCTCGATCAGAGCAGCCTTCTCAACAGGCATATCTGCGGGTACCAGATATGGAAGCGCTTCCTTCGTCAGACGTACATATTCAGCCATACCGCCATTTACATTATTCTGGAAGCCAAAAAGATCGTGCTTTTCACACATCCAGTGTCTTCCGGTTTTACAGAACATGCATTCGCCGCAGGGAACAATCTGTTCAGGACAGATTCTGTCTCCAATTTTCCAGTTTCCCTTGACCTTATCACCAATTTCCACAACCCTGCCAACAAACTCATGGCCAGGGATCATAGGTGCCTTAATGTAGGGAGGATTTCCATCACCGCCCCAGAAGCTCTTTGCACCATGGAAGGCCTTCACATCACCTGCACAGATCCCACAGGCTTCTACCTTCAGGATCATTTCACCCTCTCCTGCTCTTGGGGTATCCACGACCTCAAATCTGTAATCGCCCGGTGCATAAGCAACAATTGCTTTCATCTTTTTTGGTAACTCTCTTGCTGTATCCACTCGCTTCCCTCCTTTTTTTGAACCGCTTTTGTGAACTTCTTTTGCAAATTCGTTTTGCAAAAATTTATGTTATAAGTTTATACGAACATTTTTTATTAGTAAATGACATATAATCAAAAAAAATATATATTTTTTTGTGCACTATACACAAAGCTTGCTGTTTGTAACAGGATGTGTTATCCTGAACAAAGCATTGGTATAATTTTTAGAAAGAGAGCTTTACCCTTATGAATGGTCAACCAAATCCCATAACCCGCAAGCGGGTATATGAGCTGATCTACAAAACACAACGTATTTCCAAGCAGGACATTGCATACCAGCTAACGCTCAGCTTACCAACGGTATCCCAGCAGCTGCAGAGTCTGGAAGCCTCTGGTCTGATCGAAAGAAATGGCTCCTTCGCTTCTACAGGCGGACGTAAGGCGCAGATTATATCCTGTATCTATGATGCCCGGATTTCCATCGGAATTGAAATCCGTCTTAATACGCTTTCCATGGCAGCTATTGACCTGAGAGGAACCCTGCTCCACACTATCCAATACGCTGTTCCCTTTTCCAATACACCGGATTATTTTGAACTGCTGGGTGAAAAGCTGACTCATTTCCTGACTTCACTTGCATACCCATCTTCTTCTATTCTGGGTATCGGTATCGTACTGCAGGGACTGATCTCTGCGGATGGAAAAACAGTTACCTATGGAAAAATCCTAAATTGTACCGGTCTGACCGTACGTGCCATTTCCAAATATCTGCCCTTTCCCTGCACAATGATCCATGATGCTGAGGCCGCAGCTACCCTGGAGCTATGGCAGCAGCCGGAAAAGAAAAATGCAATATTCTTTCATATACGGGAAAATCTGAGTGGTGCTCTTATCGTAAATGGAAAATTCCTGAAGGGTTGTGAATTAAAAAGTGGTGTTTTTGAACATATGACAATCATACCAGACGGAAAGCCCTGCTATTGCGGCAAGCGCGGATGTATGGAAACCTGCTGCTCTGTTTCTGCCCTTCTCGAGGGGGATGAAACTCTTGAGGATTTTTTCCTTCATCTGAGAAAAAAAGAGCACAGCTATGAGGAACGCTGGCTCTCTTATCTTTCTGCGCTGACTATTGCAATAGATAATCTCCACATGGTTATTGATTATGACGTAATTCTCGGTGGCAGTATTGCTCCTTATATTACAGACAATGATATTGATCTATTGTTATCAAAGATTCAAAAGGCGAGTGCATTTCCAACTGACCGGCATTTTATATCCGCTGCCTCCTGTGCCGGCATACCGATTGCCTGTGGTGCTGCTCTTCCTTATATCCGTAAATTTTTAGAATCCCTGCACTGACAGCCTTATCATCAAAGCCGGATCTCCCTTGACAGGGCAAAGGAATAGATCAGCTTCTCCTTCACGCTCTTTCCGGTAAGACGCTCAAGTGCCTGCGCATAATAATCAAGCTGCACCTGATACCGCCGGATCAGTTCTTCTGATGTTTCTACCCGGTCTGTCTTATAATCAGCTACCACGATATAGTCCTCTTCTTCGAAGAAAACATCTATGATTCCCTGGATCAGCACAGTTTCTTCTTCCGGGAGATCCTCTCCCAGCTTGTTTGCCGGAAGTCCAAGGACAAAGGGCTGCTCTCTGTAAAGCTTCCCTGCCTGCTGTGCCCTTGCCATTCTTCTGGCAAGGGCAGTATTCAGAAAAGCCTCTATCTTGCGGTCTGCCACCGCATCTCTTTCTGCCTGCTTCAGCCTTCCGCTTTCACACAGCGCCTGAAGCTGCGCACCCAGCTGCTTCTGATCTGCTCCTGCACCCGAAGCAGCTTCCTGTTCCATCTTCTCTTCCCACGCCAGCACCCCTGCAAGATCCAGCAGCTCCATGACCTTATGGTAGGCTGTTCCTCGGTCTGTTCCCGACATGGTTTCCTGTTCCCTGATAAAGGATGGAATATAAGGAGTAACCTCAGGCTGCGGAAACAGCTCTCTTGTAAAGCCCTCCTCTCTCCCTTCTGCCATACCACCGGAAAGCTCGCTGATTGACCTTTCTGATAAATGACCCATCCCGGCTTTTTTCAGTTCTGACACCGTCGTCTTCACAATGAGATGCTGCAGCTCCATATGGGGATAGGCTCTGTTTAGCTTTTGTGACATTTCTGTCATAATCTCATTATCCACACTGGACAATAGAAGCTCCTGTTTACTGTCATAATTTCGTATGGTTTCTTCCACTTCCTTCGTAAACAGCTCTTCACTGCCCAGAAAGGTTACCTCATCTGCCCTGAAGCAGGGAAGGAGAAAATCAAGGAAGGAGCCTGCCGATGCCAGCACGGAAAAGGGCACCTTTTCATATGGTTCTCTCTGTTCCATCGCACTCTTTACCTTCTCAAGGTCAGACACCGCTGCTGTCAGGATCAGCTTTTCCCTGGCTCTTGTCATGGCTACATACAAAATACGCATCTCTTCTGACAAGGCTTCCAGCTTCAGCTTTGTTGCGATCACATTTTTCCGCAGTGTCCTGCTGCTGATCCGCTCCCTGCTCTGCACATAGTCCACACCGATTCCCATATCCACATCCAGGATCAGGCTTCCGCTCATATCCGTCCTGTTAAAGCGGTGGGAAAGTCCCGCCACGAAGCAGACCGGAAACTCCAGTCCTTTACTCTTATGGATACTCATGATCCGGACAACATCTGCATTTTCATCCAGTACATCCGCTTCTCCATAATCGACCTGATACTTTTCAAGCTGTTTCATATACCTAAGGAAATGAAACAGTCCGTAATAGCTTGTTTTCTCAAATGCTGCCGCCCGTACCAGCAGCATTTCCACATTGGCTCTTCTCTGGTCTCCGCCAGGCTTTGCCTGGATATACTCAAGGTACCCCGTTTCTGTCAGAATGCTCTGGATCAGCTTATGGATAGGGGTATACACTGCCATTCTCCGCCAGCGTCTGATTTTCTTAAGGAAACCGGAAACCTTTTCGTCCTGCTCCCCCCTGACCAGATCCTCATACAGAAGACTGCTACGCTCCCCTGCCACACGGATCCCGGCAATCTCTTCCTCTGAAAATCTTCCAAAGAAGGATTTCATTGTTCCAAACAGCGGAATATCCTGCATGGGATTGTTTAAGACCTGCAGAAGTGCCAGGATCTCCCGTACCTCAGCCGCCTGAAAATATCCCGTCCGTGATGTCACATAGGCCGGAATTCCCTCCTTCTCCAGGATTCCTCTGAATTCCTCTGCTGTTGAGGAAACAGCACGTAAAAGGATCACCATATCACTGTATTTCACCGGGCGGAGGCCGCCGCTTTCCTTGTCCTGTACCTGCAGTGTCCTGTGCAGCTCCCGGATACGGGAAGCAATCATGACCGCTTCTGATCCGCTGCCTGACAGTCCCCCCTTCTGATCCTTCTCTGTCAGCAGGATTTCTGTTCCATACCCTTCCCCTTCCGGATAAACAGCTCCCGGATACAGAGCCGCCGCATCATCATAAGATATTCCGCCGATCCTTTCTCCCATGATCCTCTCAAATACATGGTTGATACTGGTGATAACCTCTTTTCTGCTACGGAAGTTCTGATGCAGATCAATTCGTTGTCTCACTGAGTCATCATTAGAATAACAGGTGTATTTTTCAATAAAAAGCTCCGGTCTTGCCAGTCTGAACTTATAAATGCTCTGCTTGACATCTCCTACCATGAACCGGTTGAATGCGTCCTCTTCCTCTCCGGAAACACTTTTAAGGAGCAGCTCCTGGACCAGATTGCTGTCCTGGTACTCGTCGATCAGGATCTCAGCAAAAAACTGCCGGTACTCCCTGGCAGCCGGTGTGGAAGCAAGGCTTCCATCCTCCTTTCTCTGAAGCAGGATCTGCAGCGCCATATGCTCCATGTCACTGAAGTCGATCACATTTTCCTGTCTCTTTTTTTCCTCAAACCGGTGCAGGAACTGTATGGTCAGTGCAAGCAGTGTCCTGACCGGTCCTGACGCCTCCTGCATTCTGCGGATCACTGTTTCTGCCGGAAGCAGGAAGAAATTCTCCTGCAGCTCATCGATCTGCTTTTTGACTGCATTCCGGATCTCCTTAGCCTGATCCCGGATGACCGGATCCACACTGTCATCCTTTTTCCCCGGCAGCCTGTCAAAATGAATCCTGGAAAAAGCCTCTCCGAGTGCCTGATAGCTGTCCCTTCCGGCCACAGCCTCCAGCATTTCCACCTCTCTCTCCAGCATTTCACCATAATACCAGGGCCCTGATGGCTGTTCTGCCAGCCTCACCGCCTCACGCATCCTGTCAGCGTCTTCTCTTATACATGTTAAAACATAATTTAACAAATACTCCACCCATTCCTGGGCTTCCAGTCCTGATACGTCTGTTATTTTATAATCCTCTTCCCGTTCCTTCAGCCATTCCTCCGGCCATGGATGACTGATGGCAAAACCATGCAGCTTTCCTATGTATTCCTCGAGAGCCCTGTCACTGCTTCCTCCGGTAAAATATTCCACACAGGCATGAAACTCTTCTGTGCCTTCCTGATACCATTCCTCCAGAAGCTCTGTCAGCACATCCTGCTTCATCAGCTTCAGCTCACCCTCATCTGCGATCCGGAAGGCAGGATCCAGCCCGATATCGTTAAAATTATTCCTGACCACAAAGAGACAGAAACTGTCAATGGTCGTGATCTTTGCATTGTGGAGAAGAGTGCTCTGCTTCTGCAGATGCTCATTTTCCGGTTCCTCAAGCAGCGCCCTTTCTATGGCAAGGCTGATCCTCTCCCTCATTTCTGCCGCCGCAGCACTGGTAAAGGTCACCACCAGAAGCCTGTCAATATCGACCGGTGCTTCCTTCCTGGTGATCATCCGTATGATCCTCTCAACCAGCACTGCTGTCTTACCGCTTCCTGCAGCCGCTGATACCAGGATATTCCGGTCATGGAGAGTGATCGCCTTAAGCTGCTCCTCTGTAAATGTTACTGCCATTGCTCTCCTCCCTTCCCGGATCCGTCTCCGGCTTTTTCCTGCATCATAGCTTCCCTCATTTTTTCCATAATGGCATCTCTGCCCTCATCCTTCAGCTCCCTGACCTGATAGCCCGGCAGCTTCTCATCAAAGCTGCAGACACTCCTGTAAGCACAGTACGTACACGCTGTTCCCTGTCCCATTTCACAGGGACTGACAGCCATATTCCCGGAAAGGATCTCCCGCCCAAACTGTCTGATCTTCTCATTTACATAACCGGAGATCACCTCATAATCCTCCTTTGATACCACACTGGAGGAGGCAGAGAAGCTGCCATCCTTTTTCCGCTCTACCGGGATCAGCAGGGATTTTCCGGACAGGGTTCTGTCAAGAAGGCTCACCACCGGTTCCTCCGCACTGACAATTCCTGTTGTCCGCAGCTCCTTCAGCATCCGGTCATTTATTTCCTCCGGCGACAGCTCCTTTTCCTCCTTAACCAGGGGGTCTGCCACATGATAGTAAAGAAGGGCTGCCGGTACTACCTCCTTCCCCGGATTCCTCCTTTTCTCCATTTCCACAGCAACATTCATGTAAACAACAAGCTGGAGCTGCAGTCCGTAATACAGGGCTGCCAGATCAAATTTTTTGTTTCCGGACTTATAATCGATCACCTTTACATAAACATGCTCCTCATCCTCAAAGGTATCGATCCTGTCGATCCTTCCCTTCAGCTTCATCTTTTCGTGCTCTGACAGGGCAATATTTACGGCATCCAGATCCTCTACTCTCTGAAATGACATTTCAAAATGAGAAGGCACAAAGGCACCACCAAGAAGCTGTGTCTTCAATGTCCTGACCGTTCTCCTCAAAATCCGGAGGATCCGTTCCGTCATATATTCATAACGGGCGTTACTGTAAAGAATCGTTTCTCCATAAGAGGTTGTGCTCTCCAGCAGAGCCTCCTTCAGCCAGACATCTGCTTCTGTTTCATCAAAATTGAACCAGGTTTTTCCATGCTCTGCAAGTTTTCCTGCAAAACGCTCCAGCACCATATGATATATATTTCCAAGGTCTGCCGGTTCAAAGCTGTATTCCTCCCGCTCCCTTAGCTGCAGCCCATACTGCAGGAAATGGGAATAGGCACACGCTGCATACCGCTCCAGACGGCTGATACTGTTCTGCAGCATAGTGCCGTAAATTTCTCTGGCCACCTGTTCAGAGAGCGGTGAATGCGAGTATCCTGCAAAGGCTGCTTCTGTCATCTCTTCTGCAAGCTCCCTGTAATCCTCATTCTGCCGGTACAGCTTCAGAAGTGCTGCTGTTTCCTTTTCATGCTCCCGTCTTCCCTCCCTGTATGCCTGCAGGCCTTCTGCCAGCAGAAGCAGTCCGTCCCTTGGTCCGCAGAGTCTTTCTGTCACTGAAGTAACCATGTCCGGATATTCCTTATGAATACCCGGAAATATCCTCTCGATCAGGGAGATCAGATAGGAAGGCCTGATACTCTTTCCGTCACTGCCACAGCGTGCATAGGACAGATACAGCCGCTCTGATGGCTTCGTCAGATTCATATAAAGATACAGTCTCTGGATATACATTTCCTGCCTTGGTGTAGGCGCCAGCTCAATGCCGGAGGTCTGCAGGAATTCCCGGTCAATATCGGAAATGATACCCCCTCCCTGACCACTCTTTGGAATATTTCCATCATTTACGCCAAGGAAAAACAGAATCTTCACCTGCTTCAGCCGGGTCCTCTGGGTATCCCCCACGACAACCCTGTCCACACTGCCCGGAATGATCCCGATCTCGATCTCGGCAAAGCCGGCATCCAGAATATCCGCAAATTCCTGCAAAGACATTTCCTCATCCTTTAGAAGCGCCTCGATCTGCTCTAAAAGCTCCATGACAAACCGGTATACCTGGGCATATTCCCGTGCCTTTTCCGGTCTTCCATTCTCCTGGAACCACTGCTCATAGGACGCAAGCTTTGCTGCCATATCTGCCTGCACAATAAAATCATACAGCATTCTGACATATTCCCCGGCACTTCTGTGCTTTTCAAGCAGGGGCATCATCTGCAGCATCAGTTTTTCCCTTGTTGCATTCAGTCCAGCTAGAAATAACGCCTGTTTTTCTTCTGGTATCCCTTTTCCTTTTCTGACAAAGACCTCCTGATAGCTCTTCCTTCCCCGTATTCCCAGGGAAACTACATAATTTTCCAGCCTGTCGACCTCTTCCTCCTCAAAACCTGCCAGTCCGCTCCGCAGATAATGGAATACTGATTCATAGGAAAAGTTCGTCAGCACCATTTTCAGGCTGCTCCTTATAAATTCAATAAAGGGATTCAGCAGAAGTCCCCTTGTCCTGTCCATGAACATAGGGATCTCATACCGTTCCCCTTCCCGTTCCAGATAATCTCCATAGGTTTCCATATCTCCAACGATAACGGCAATATCCCGGTAGCTGTACCCTTTAGAAAGTACCAGCTCACGGATTTTTTCAGCCACAGCTCTTGCTTCACCTGCCGGAGAAAGACATTCTGAGAGCTGCAGTGCTTTCGTTTCTCCTGCAAAAGGGGCAAAAGGATACCGGAACAGGCTCTTCTCCAGATGTGCCAGTGCCGGGTTCTGTAAAAAACGATATACCGGCTCTTCCTTCAGATAGACATCCTCCATCTTCTCTACACTGGCTTCCTCTGCCAGCCTGCATAGATCCCGGACCGTCTTTTTGCTTAGATAAAACAGCTCCTGATCCCCTGCCATTTTGTAGGGGTCATCATAAATATCGATTGTTATTGAAACGATGACTCTTTCGGTCAGCTCCATCAGACGCTGGATCAGCCGGTTCTGGATCGGTGTAAAGCCTGTAAAGCCATCAAATATGATCACACTGTCCCTGATAATGGCAGACTGCTCCACTGCCCTTGTCAGAAGCTCCAGTGTTTCCTCTGTCGTTATGAATTTTCCTTCCTTACAAGTAAGAAATGCCCGGTAAAGCTCACTTAAATCCTTTAGCTTCCCTGAAAGGGTTCCTCTTCTTCCTGCAAATCCGGCAAGCCCGTCCACATCCTCCGGTGTCAGACCGTACTGCATGAACTCTGACAGAGCTGACTTTACCTCATGGATATAGCCGATCCGGTTCAGATTCTTTCCGATCACGCTTAAATTTTCCCTGTGCTTTTCGGCGATCCTCCTGAGGATCAGACTCTTTCCTGTATCATCCAGTACCGTTTCCGTTGTAAAACCGGTTTCCTCAAAAATCCTGTGGGCCAGTCTCCCAAAGCTCAGTACATCAATATTCATGATCCCCTTTTTCTTACTGGCATTCACCAGGTCAAGCTGGGTCTGCATGGTAAACTGATCGGGAACCAGAAACAGAAAGCTGCGTCCCGGCTCCTTTTCCGCCCATGTGATGATATCTCTGTGAAGCCTGTGGCTCTTTCCACTTCCGGAAGGGCCAAAATAAAACTGCAATGCCATTTTTTCTGCACCTTTCTATAAAAAAGGGATCATCTCCTTCACCGAGGTAAAGATCAGATCCGGTGTGACCTCAGCTTCTTCTGCATCTGCCAATGTTGCCTCACCGCTCAGCACCAGTATCCCGGTATAACCGTTATTGACACCTGCTGCCACATCCGTATATAAACGATCCCCCACCATAGCTGTTTCTGCCCTGGAGGTTCCTGCGCGCCCGGCCAGATAGTCCATAATATCCCCACTGGGCTTGCCTACCACATGATCAGGGTAGCGGAACGCCGATGCATGGATCAGTTCATGAAAAGAGCCGATATCCGGGATAAAGCCATCCTCCGTAGGACAATTGTAATCTGGATGGGTTGCAATATAAGGAAGCCCTGCCCTGACATGATCACAGACCCTGCACAGCTTTTCATAGGTCAGTGAGGTATCAAAGCCTGTCACGACCACCTCCGGATCATTTTCTGCAAGAAGGATCCCTTCCTCCTGAAATTCCCTTTGCAGAAGATCGTTTCCAAGAAGGTACACCCTTTTTCCCGGATAGTGCTTCTTCAGATAGGAAATTGTCGCCTGTCCGGAGGTCACGATCCTGTCCTTTGTCACAATAAGTCCCATGGCTGCCAGCTTCTCCACATAATTTTCAGGCCCCTTGGAGGAATTATTGGTCAGGAAGATATACTGCTTTCCAGCCTTCTCCACTGCCTTCAAAAAGTCCACGGCACCCTCGATCCATTTCGTGCCAAGATAAACGGTTCCATCCATATCTAGGGCAAAGCAGGTAATATCCTTCAGCCTGCTCCTGATATCCTGGTTTACTTCCGGTAATTGTTTCATAATCTGCCTCTTTCTGTATGTAATCTACTGTTCTCTATTCTAACACAAAAACAGCCTCCCGGAAAAGGCGGTGCTACTAAGGGATTTTTAGAGAATATTTATAAATAACGTTTTCAAGCGGTATGAAGCAAAGAAAATCTAAATCGGAGGTAACACTATGGCAGCTAAGAATTGCAACCGAGGCAGTAACGAAAGGTTACCACCTCGGCTGTTTACCATTCACCCTTGAAATATTTTTCGGTTTGTTTATCAAATTCTGATACATATTCCTGATCCTGACGCACACGGAAGATATCATATTCCTTTGCAGCCTTTTCGATAGCCTGCTCATGGGATATTCTTCCTTTACCCTCAAGAACCTTACGGCAATAATTGCATCAAGATTGTAGAAATCAAGATTACGTTTTACCTCACGACCACCTTCAATTTGAACTTGTTCCTTTTTGGAACAAGTTGCCTCACGAGTTAATTCTTCCTCTTCATAGATATTTCCCAAGTGCTTTGTGATAGCCTGAGACTTGACACCAAACAGCTCAGCCATAGCCTTTGTGGTAAGCCAGAATGTCTCATTTTCAAAATATACACTGACACAGACATTGGTATCATCTATCTGATAGAGGACGATATCATGTTTTTGTTCCATATGATGTAGTTCCTTTCAAAAAACTATTCAAAAGTATTTGATAGGTGTCTATCTATTACTTCATTGTAAAAATCATCTAATCCTATATATAGTTAGCGTAGAACCACCGTTCCCCATCGTGTACAAAATCGCAAAATGCAATAGGGGGGGTTATGACCTGAAAGTGACCATAATATCTATTCCACTTACATCCTCAGATGTTCCCTGATTTCTGCACCTTTCGGCTTCGGTTTTTATTAAATAATCCACAGTCTGCTTACCATAATCATCTATTGAAAGATAGAGCTTAAAAAGATCCATCAGTTCATCCTCTGTTGACCATTTTCCTAATTTTTCAATAGCTTCCGCTGATAGTGTAGCAGAAGAAGCATCATCCGATTGCCCTAATATATAATCCGTCCGAACATCAAATAGTTCCGATAGTGTACAAAGCGTTTCAAAATCAGGCTTCCTCTTACCTACTTCCCACATAGCGATAGTGCCTTTGGAAACTCCTAATTTTTCCGCTAAAGTAACCTGTGTATATCCATTTTTCTTACGTAATTCTTTTAATCGTGTTCCAAACATGTCATTTCTCCTATAATCACATAAAACACAAAGAATATATTAGCACAAAAAGTGAGAAAATGAAACTGCTTTTTACATATTTTTATCATTTTCTATGACATTATGTGAGATTTTATACTGACTTCTATATCTGTCTGTGCTAAAGTTATGGTGTAGTTAATGAAAATCCTTCTACGGAGACCCTGCTCCATCGCCAGGGAGTCATAGCCAATCAAAGTAAATAATAGACAAATATTGAGTCAATCAGAGTCAAACACCGGAAATCCGAGTCAATCAGAGTTCCGGTGTTTTTTTGTCCAATTTTTCCGAAAGGAGCAATTGATTATGGTGATGGATAAAACAACGATGAGCGTTCAGGAGCTTTCCGCACAGATAGGTATCTCACTTCCCAAAGCATATGCACTGGTAAAACAGCCGGGCTTTCCTACCATCAAAATCGGTACCAGAATTCTTATAAGAACAAAAATCAAAATCATCTGGAATTGTATCGGCGAATTTCAAACATCGACATCCCATCAATAAAAACGGCATAGTCCAGTAATCGTAATCACTAAACTATGCCGATTTTCTTAAAGATATAAAATCCCTAATTTGTACCGCCTAAGGAAGACTGCTTCATTCTTACCTGTTTTTGTCTGTATCCGCTTCTTATACCTCGAAGTTTACACCGGTATCAGAGGGCTCGTCGTCATCAAACTTGTAATCCTTACCCGGAAGGACTGCATTCAGGATGATACCTGTCAGTGCACCTACAGCAAGACCGGAAAGGTTTACTGTGACTGCGCCTATACTGAAGGAGATCGCTCCTGCTGCACTGAAGTTGATACCAATGGAAAGCACCAGGATCAGAGCAGCGATGATCACGTTACGGCTCTTCGCGAAATCCACCTGATTCTCAACTACGTTACGGACACCGACTGCAGAGATCATACCATAAAGCACCAGGGAAACACCGCCCAGTGTTGCTGTCGGCATACAGGAAATGATCGCCTCGATCTTCGGTGAGAAGGAGAAGAGAATGGCAAGCACAGCAGCGATCCTGATCACTGCGGGATCGTAAACCTTTGTCAGGGAAAGTACACCTGTATTTTCACCATAGGTTGTATTGGCTGGTGCTCCGAACAGGGAAGCCAGCATGGTTGCAAGACCATCTCCAAGAAGTGTTCTGTGAAGTCCGGGATCCTTGATATAATTTTTGCCTACGGTTGATGAGATCGCAGACATATCACCGATATGCTCTACCATGGTAGCCAGTGCAATCGGCATGATGGTAATAGCTGCTGTGATCAGCAGGGAAGTATCTCCACCCTTTAAAACAGAGAATACTGTGCTTTCATAGTGAATCGGGAAACCGATCCATGCTGCTTCCTTTACCGGTGCGAAATCTACATTTCCGGTTACGGCTGCGGCTGCATAGGATACGATAACACCCATGATAATGGGAATGATCCTGATCATGCCCTTCCCCCAGATATTGCAGGCAATGACCACAACAATGGCAAGTACTGCAATCCACCAGTTAGCTGCACAGTTATTGATCGCTGACTGGGAGAGGTTCAGACCGATGGCAATGATAATAGGTCCGGTTACAATAGGTGGGAAGAATTTCATAACCTTGGAGGTTCCAAAGGCCTTGATCAGTGCTGCCAGGATCAGATACAGGACAGCGGAACAGGCAACACCAAAGCAGGCGTAAGGGAGAAGCTCCTTCTCTCCGTTAGGGGCAATCGCTGCATAGCCTGCGATAAAGGCAAAGGAGGATCCCAGGAATGCAGGTACCTTTCCTTTAGCTAAAAAATGGAACAACAGTGTACCGAGTCCTGCGAATAACAGTGTGGTGGAAACATCCAGACCTGTCAGTGCGGGAACGATAACTGTTGCTCCAAACATTGCGAACATATGCTGTACACCAAGAATCAGCATTTTGGAAACGCCAAGCTGCTTTGCATCGAAGATACCTGAATCTCCGACAGTTACATTTGCTTTACTCATCTCAATCTCCTCCGTATGTATTTACTGATTTCCCGGAGTATGAATCCCGTTCCCCGAAAAATCCTTTAGATACAACCTTATCAAAAAAAGAGATATCCGTCAAGCAAAGATCTGATTTCTTTCCTCCGGCGCTTCCATCCTCCGGCCGGGTCAGATTTCCCTTGTTGCCTTCTTCAGGAATTCCAGCTCTTCCCCTTCAAAATAAGGAGACAGCTTCTCATATACTGATTTATGGTATGCATTCAATGTTTTCTTTTCACTTTCTTCCATAGCCGCAGGATCGATACCGTCAAGGTCAATGGGCACATAGGTCAGATCCTCAAAGTGCATGAATTGACCATATCCGTTCTGCTCACCCTTCCGGCAGAGCAGCTCATTTTCCGTACGGATGCCATGGCTTCCTTCTATATAAATACCGGGTTCATCTGTCGTCACCATTCCCTCTTCAAACTCCCAGTCATTATCACTGCCGGGAAGCTCCTTATACCGGAAGCTGTTTGGTCCTTCATGGACATTCAGAAGATAACCTACCCCGTGACCGGTTCCGTGCTTATAATCCAGTCCCTGCTGCCAGAAAACCTCCCTGGCTGCCAGATCCAGATTGGTTCCCCTGCAGCCCTTCAGAAACCGGAGGCTCTTCAGGCGCATGACCGCCCTTGCTACCAGCGTAAAGTGCTGTCGCATTTCCTCTGTGATCTCTCCCAGGATAAAAGTTCTTGTAATGTCTGTCGTTCCTTCATAATAATGACCGCCGCTGTCTACCATGAGCATGCCTTTCGCCTGAATCGTACTGCAGGCATCCTTCTTTGCGCTATAATGAATGATCGCACCATTGTCTCCGTAAGCGCTGATAGTCTCAAAGCTTGGCTCTATAAAGGAAGGATTCTGTGCCCGCAGGCTTTTAAGATGCTCTGCCACACTGATCTCATCCATTGGGATCTTTCCGACGTTCTTCTTCAGCCAGTACATAAAACGGGTCACGGCAATGCCATCCATCAGATGTGCCTTCCTGAGATTTTCCTGCTCCGTTTCATTCTTGACGGCCTTCATCCTCGTGGTAGGATTTGGACTGTCGATCAGTCTCTTCTCCGGAAGCTCCTTTAACAGCCGGTAATTGATCCGGTTCTTGCACACAAGGATCTTCTCCTCTTTATTTTCCATCCCTCTTGCTGCCACAAAATCATAAAAGCTCTCATAAGGCTTTAGGATAATATGGTTCTTCGCAAGATATTCCCTGATCTCCTCTGAAAATGCCTTCTCCCCGGCAAACAGATAGCTTTCTGTTTCTGTGATCGCCGCATAGGAAAGGAGCACAGGGCAGCTTTCCACGTCATCCGCACGGAGGTTAAACAGCCATGCGATATCATCCAGCGTGGTCAGATAATGGATCTCTGCCCCCTTCTCCTTCATTTTTTCACGAAGTCTTGCAAGCTTGCCCTCGCAGGACTCTCCGCTATAGGCTTCAGAAAGCTGATATACAGGGGTAAAGGCGAGCTGCGTTCTTCCTTCCCATGCCATGCCGCAGAAATCTCTGTCATACACGACCCGTCCTTCTGCAGCCTCTGCCAGCTTTTCGTACGCTTCTCCCTCTCCGGCTGTGACCACTCTGCCGTCAAAGCCAAGCTTCTGCCCTTTTTTCAGGATTTCTTTTATATAGTCCTTCACCGCAGGCACACCGGGCTCACCCATTTTCATCAGTGTGATATCACTGCCCGCAAGCTCTCTGGCTGCCTGGATAAAATAGCGTCCATCCGTAAAAAGTGCTGCCTGATCCTCTGCTACCACCAGTGTCCCTGCCGATCCGGTAAAGCCACTGAAGTACTTTCTTGCCATAAAATACTCACTGACATACTCACTATTATGATAGTCTGAGGTGGGGATCACAAGACACTGCACGCCTTCCTGTTTCATCACTTCTCTAAGTTTTCCAAGCCTTTCCTTTATCATGTGTAGCTGCCTCCCTGTCTTATTTTTTCATTTTCGGTTTAAAAATGAGACTTGCCAGATATCCGAAGATCAATGCTGCACTGCAGCCTGCTGCTCCGGCCCGGAAGCCCCCTGTAAATAATCCCATGATCCCGTCCTCACCTATGGCTTCCTTTACTCCGTTCATCAGAACGTGTCCAAACCCAAGAAGCGGAACTGATGCCCCAGCACCGGCAAATTCCACAAAGGGATCATAAATGCCCAAAAAGGAAAGGACTGCTCCAAGACATACCAGCAGCACCATGATCCTTCCCGGCATCAGCTTTGTTTTTTCCATCAGGATCTGCACAAGGGCACAGATCCCTCCACCTATAAGAAATGCTTTGCTATATTCCATACCTGAAATCCTTTCTGTCCGTATCTCCATCCGGTACTTCCCGGACACATACCCGGAACACTTTCTGCTGGAATATAGCATATCCTTATTTTTTCTTTTTATCCGGCAGCTGTACCAGAATCACTGCCGCAAATACAAGTATGCATCCAGACAGCTCCTGCAGGCTCAGTGTCTGGTGCAGGAGCACGAAGCCTGCCAGAACGGAGAATACAGATTCCATGCTCAGGATCAGGGATGCCACTGTGGGATCCAGATCCTTCTGCCCTATGATCTGCAGCGTATATGCCACGCCACAGGATAAAATTCCCGCATAGGCAAGCGGTATGATGCCTGCTATAAAGTCAGACAGTACAGGATGTTCAAATAAAATGGCTCCGATCCATCCGATCACACCCGCTACCAGAAACTGCAGACAGGAAAGCTCCACGCCATCCACCTTTTCTACAAAATGGTCGATCACCAGAATATGTACGGTAAAGATCAGGGCACAGATAAATACAAGCAGATCTCCCCTTGAAAGCTTTAGTGTCTCTGTCATACAGAGCAGATACATGCCGACAGCTGCCAGAGCCGCCCCGATCCATACCTTTCCACTGGCCTTTTTCCCAAGGAAAATACCGGCGATCGGCACCAGGATAATATACAGTGTAGTGATAAATCCTGCCTTTCCTACTGTGGTATACATGATTCCAAACTGCTGGAATAGTGCCGCACTGCCAAGAGCAATACCACAGAGAATACCACCCCTCAGCGTAACCCCAAAGGGTGCGCCTTCCTTTCCTTCCTTTATGGCCTTCTGCCTTCTTATGGCTACAAGCGGTAACAATACCAGGGCGCCAAGGATAAATCTGGCTCCGTTAAAGCTGAAGGGACCCATGTAATCCATCCCGACGCTCTGTGCGACAAAGGCAACACCCCAGATAAATGCTGCCAGAAACAGAAACAGACTGCTTTTCAGTGAACCTTTTTTCATTGCTGCCATGACTCCTTCAAGTATTTTTCACTGATCTCCTCTACAATATCCCGGATATTCCTTCCATCACAGGTGATGGTGATATCCGCCCATTTTTCATAGAGCGGAACTCTTTCCCGGTAAAGGTCTTCCAGTGTATATCCTTCCTTCAGGACCACACCCCTTTTATGCAGATCCCCAAGACGTTCTGTCAGCTCCTTATAGGAAAGCTTCAGATACACCACGCATCCGATCTCTGACAGATGCTCCATGGCCTCTTCTCCGTATACCACGCTGCCTCCTGTAGCGATCACATGACCTGACAGAACAAGCGTGGCATTGATCTTATTTTCAATTTCAAGAAATCCCTCTTCTCCATATGCCTCGATCAGCTGATAGAGAAGCCTTCCTGTCTGTTCCTGGATCACCAGGTCAGAATCAGTAAAGGAATACCCGAGCTTCTTGGCAAGCACCACCCCCACGGTACTCTTGCCTGCTCCCGGCATCCCGATCAGAATCACATTTTTCTCCGTCATCACTTAATCTTCCAGGGCGGCGATCACTTCTACTTCGCAGAGCACGTTCTTCGGAAGCTGCTTTACGGCTACACAGCTTCTTGCCGGCTTCCCGGTAAAGTATTTCTCATATACACAGTTGAAGGCTGCAAAATCTGCCATATCCGCAAGGAAGCAGGTGGTCTTTACCACATGCTCATAATCCGTGCCTGCTGCCTTCAGTATCTCTCCTGCATTTTCGATGGCCTGCTTTGCCTGTGCAGTGATATCCCCTGTCTCCAGCTCTCCTGTAGATGGAATGATCGGAATCTGACCGGATGCATATAACATACCGTTTGCAATAATTCCCTGGGAATAGGGTCCGATAGCTGCAGGTGCCTTATCTGTTGAAATCTTCTGTAACATGTTTTTCTCTCCTTCTCTACTCATCAAATTCTGCGGTGACGTAGTAGCCTCTTTCATTCTGAATGACAGCGCTGACACGTCCTTCTCTTGTCCTTAGTCTCTCACGGAAAGGAATATTGGGTGACATTGCAAGGGAAGGATCTATCGTATAATAGTAATTACTTGGCAGAACACCCTCTGTCACCGTGATCTGATCGCCTTCCTTCAAAAGTCCCGGACGCTCCATCTTGAATTCCATAGAACGCATCTCCACACCTCCTTTACATGTGCACATCCATTTTAATCAACTTTTCTGCTTTTTTCAATACTATTACATCCCGGACAGAAAGATCTGTCTGGAAAAATAAAACAGACTTCCGAAAAGCTTCCCAAAAGCAGCTGCCGCTATGGCGATCCCAAGACCATGCCGGAAACCCATTCTCCTTGCAAAAATGGGAATGGAATCCAGCATCTCCGCAATGGCAAATGCCAGGCATCCGATAAAGCTCCCCGAAAAAAATCCGTAAAAGCATAGAAACACTGTTCCAGCCACTCTGACTACTGCTGCTGTAGCTTCCCCGAAGGGTTCCCTGGACAGCAGATAGCCTCCTGCCTGAATGCAGTCCGGGAACACACTGGCAATGCACCCGAAAACCGTGCCAAGAATCACTGCCTCCTCCAGCGCAAATACTTTATCTGCCACATGCATCCTTCCAGCAAACCTGGGTATCAGCCCTACAGAAGAAAGCACGGTAAATACCCCTGCCGAGGAAAGCAGGCCAAAGGAAAACCCAAATATCCCCAGAAGGATCTGATCAGGAAGCATCAATGGTCTTGCCCTCCCTGTCTGCCGTTTCGATCAGTGCCTTATTGACATCTGTTTCATATACACGCATTTCCACCTCGATCGGCGTGGGATCCTTCGTCAGCCGTCTGCCCCCAATATGATTGAAGAATATGATGATCCCTACTGCGAGTCCAAGGGAATAGGCAATCTCCAGAATGGTATATCCCTGCGGCGTATATCCCATGACCTGTTCATATACCCTGGAAAAAAGCCTGTTGATGCTGATGTCATTGTGAAATGCCATAATAGTAAAGCCTGTTCCGAAGAAACTGATCAGCATGACAAAAATCAGTCTGACCGTCTGCGCCATGGTTTTGTGCCGGCCCGCATTGACCAGTTCGATCAATGTTGCATTTTCTCCTACGCTCTCCACTGTAACGGCCGGGCATTCCTTTTCGATCAGCTCGATCACACGTAGAATGCTGATCACCTGTCGTTTTCTTTTCTCCTCCTGAAACTGATAAATCTTAAGTGCCTTCACCTTGGAAGTGATGCTACTGTCAGAACAGTAAACGGAGGCAATGTCCTTTACACATACCTGTGCCTGCATTACCTCCGCATTCTGTTCTGCTTTTAAATATAAAACCTTTGATGACATACCATTACCTTCCTTTTTCTGAAGACTAGTATGTCATTTTTCTCTTCTTTTATTCTGATTTCAGAAGCATAAACTGCATTAATACCGGATCATGGTCAGAAAGCTCATAACGCCAGTCCATATTGGTATAATAATTTACGCCAACATTGTCAGAAACTATAAATCCATCCAGGGTATAGGTCTGTGTCTGTCCTTCCTGATAAGGCTCTCCTGCATCCCTGCAGCTGTTATGCTCTATGTCTTCTGCCTTGGCAGAGTCAATGGCAAGCCTAAAGCCTTCCGGCAATGATTCCCTCGGGAAGGGCTGTGCCCATTCATCCGTATTTTCTATAACAGTCTGTTTCATGTTATGGTTAAAATCACCGCCACAGATGATATAATTTCCTTCCTTATAGTCTGCTTTCATATCCTCGTAGAGCATGGCAAGCTGTCCGTCCCTGACGGAAGCATCTGCCCCGTATGCAGAAAGATGTACATTATAAAGACAGAGGCTCTTTCCGTTTTCCAGAGGGATCCTTGAAATGGAATAGCATCTGTCCAGATCCAGGAACCTGCTGAAGGACTGGGAAATAGGAAGGCTTCTTCTCATCGTATCTGTGATCTCGCTGCGCGAATAGGTCACGATTCCTGCCTGATTGGCACCATGAGGCTCCCACGGCGGGAAAAACAAAAATGGAGAATCATAATTCTCAGCAAAGGTGTAATAATAGCCTGTCACAAACTGATTCATCAGCTCCAGCTCATTCACATGATAGGATCTGGTTCCATCAATATCTACCTCCTGCATAAGCACGAAGTCAGGATTAACTGTATTTACGATATCTCCCATTCCACAGATGCCGGCAGTCACGCTCTCCTCGTCCTTCGCCCAGGAGCTCCTGCCCCCGTCCATAAAGAAGCTGTAGTCATTCCGGTAAGCCCCAAAACCAATATTATAGGTCATGATCCAGTAATACTTTCCAACCTCTACCTGACGATCCTCCTCAAAGGCTGCCTGATTCCCTGTTCTGTTGACCTCAAGAGTCAGCTTGTCCGGCAGCCTGTGATAGGACACCATGACATAGACCAGATAAGCTGCCACGATCAGCAGAATCACCAGTATGATAATTCCGATTCTTTTTCCTGCTTTTTTCAATATATAAGTCCTCTTTCCGATACAGCTCGATTCGTATCTGAACTTATTGTATCATGAGTATTTCCCAATGTCCATTTTGACTGGTGCCTACACGTTTTATAATACCCTTTCCTGTTTTCTTCATTCCGTTTTCCCTTTCAGCACCCTTATGAGCATCTCTCCAGCACCAGTGCGTGGGCAATTCCCGGTATGCTTTTGCCTTCATTGAAGCTGGTCTTGCTTAAAAGCGCTCCTGTAGGGACAAAGAGCACCCTTTTCCATTCGCCCTCCTCCAGCTTCTTTAAGATCAGCGCCGATAATACCACTGCACTGCAGCCACAGCCGCTTCCTCCTGCGTGGGCATCCTGCTTCTCATCATAGATCTCAATGCCGCAGTCCATATGCTTTCCGGATAGGTCAAAGCCTTTCTCAGCCAGCATATCCAGAAGCACCCGCTGGCCTACAAGGCCAAGATCACCGGTTATGATCCGGTCATAATCCTCCGGTGTTCTTCCAAAGTCTGCAAAATGCTGACAGATTAGGCTCGATGCTGCCGGTGCCATACATGCTCCCATATTCATGGAATCCTTCATCCCAAGATCCACGATCTTTCCTATCGTAAGCCCTGTGATCACTGCTCTGTCTTTTTTTCCCTTCAGGCTGCTTAAGATAAAGGCACCGCTTCCCGTTACTGTCCAGGTGGCTGACAGGGGTCTCTGATTTCCATATCCAAGCGGGTAACGGAACTCCTTTTCTGCACTGGCAAAATGACTGGATGTCACACTGGCCACATACTGTGCCATTCCGCCAACGATCAGGGCCGCAGCCATGGCCAGGGAAAGTCCACAGGTGGAACAGGCTCCATACAAGCCGATCAGCGGGATCTGGAAGGATGCAAGGCCAAAGCTGCTTGCCATGGACTGTGCCAAAAGATCCCCGGCAAGCAGGAAACGGATATCCTCACCACTGAGCCCTGCCTTCCCTATGGCAAGCTGCAGTGTCTCCTTCTGCAGAGTGCTTTCTGCTTCTTCCCATGTATTACTGCCAAATTTATCATCTACTCCAACCATATCAAACAGATCGCCAAGGGGTCCATCTCCCTCCTTGCTCCCTGCTATACTGGCACTTGCCCTGATATAAACCGGCACAGGAATTTTAATGCTCTGCCTTCCCTGTTCAAAAAATGCACCTTTCCAGCTGTCCATAAAAAACCTCCAGATCAAATTACTTTTCTAGTAGTTTTTCTGATCTGGAGGTTTTTATACACGGAAATACAAATCCTGCAGTTCCGGTACCTTCTATCCGCTGATTCCCTTCGTCATCAGGAAATCCTTCCAAAGGTCATTGTACATACCAAGCAGATGGATCTGATCATGGGTATATTCCGCATTCAGATTTCCTTCCTCATCACAGACCGCCTCATTCATATCAATATAAAAGATATGATAATTATCTGCCAGCGTGGCAATGGCATGATTTCTTCCTGTTATATTGCTGTTATTGAAGACTTTATCCTCTGTATCCTTCTTTTTACTCACCTTCATAATGCCCTGAATGATGATCCTGGCATCCGGATCCCACTCATGCAGCGTGTCCACGACCTCCGTATACTTTGCCATGAAATCCTCTGTGGTTCCTCTTCCAAGCTCATTGATACCGACCATGATATAGATCTTTCCATACTGCTTTTTCTTGAGAACCTCTTCTACTGTTCCCATGTCCTTGAAATTCTCATCCAGTACCTTATAGATCGTCAGCGATGTCTTACAGAGAAAATCCGCATGCTCCGACAGATCTGTATAATCATGGAGCCCGACCGTTCTGGAATCACCGATAAACAGGGCATCATCAAAGTAGCTCTCATCTACCGTAGCAAAAGGATATTCTGCAGCCTTCTGCACTCCTGCATCTCCATAAATATCGGCTGAGATATGGCTTAAATACTCTTCCTCCGTACTGCCTCTTAAAGGCTCCGGTCTGTTCTCACCGTAAGGTGGCTCCTCCTGTGGCATACCACCGGCAGCATCATCTTCCTTTTCCTGTGCAGCGTTATTTCCACTGACAGTACTGTTTCCTGCTGCATTTCCACTGACAGTACTATTTCCTGCTGCGGAATCACTGCCAGAAGCTGTGTCGTTTCCTTCACCTGTATCTTTTGCACTGTCAGAGGTGTCATCGGTGTTTTGACCGCTTTCAGATGCTTGGCCTTCGTTTTGACCATTCTGGTTATCCTCTGTCGGATTGGCAGCACTGCCTTCTGTCTCAACCGCCTGAGCGTCTGTAAATAACTGCCAGGGATAAATGTCCTCATTCATGGCAGTAAACAGAATCGACAGAAGCGGTCCCTTTTCCGGATGATACTGCTGATCCCGGTATATGTTATTTTTCCCGATCGCTGCCAGTATGGTAAATAAAATACCCGACAACAAAAGCAAAAAGAAAAACGGACTTTCCTTCAAATGTTTCATCCCTGCTCACCTTAAAACTGAAAATATAAAAATGGATTTTCTCCACTGCTTGCCATAAAATAAACCGAATACCAGAAGATCAGCAGAAGTCCTGCGATCACGAACGGATTCTTTCTGTGCTTTTCCAGGAAATCAAAAACACCCGGAATACAGAGCAGTCCACCTGCCAGGAAAAGCTTTCCATAGGTTCCTGCATATTTCAGGAAATCTCCAGTATTCACTGCAATGCCTGTGCCGCCAAATACCGGGAAAAGCCTGCCAAAATAAATCAGAAGCTGGTGCAGATCTGTGATCGCAAAAATCACCCACGTCAATGGGATCAGAAACAGAACATACAGATTCCGGAGCACCGGAAGCTTTTTCAGCCTTTCCCCATAAAACAGCTTTTCCAGCATGATAAACAGACCAAGCACAGCGCCCCACAGCAGGTAATTCAGCCCGTTTCCATGCCACAGTCCCGTGATCAGCCATACGATCATAAGATTCAGGATCAACCTATTCTTCCTGCATCTGCTTCCTCCAAGCGGAATATACACATAATCCCTGAAAAACCTCCCAAGTGTCATATGCCATCTCCGGTAAAACTCCCCTATACTGCCTGATGCATAAGGATGATGGAAGTTTTCAATAAAATCAAAGCCCAGACATACCAGAATACCGGATGCCATCAGGGAATAACCCCAGAAGTCAAAATATAACTGCAGGGAATAGCCTGCTGCCCCAAGCCATGCCAGCGGCGTTGAAATACTCTGATAGCCGATCATCTGCAGATCATTCCACAGAATCGCCAGCCGGTCTGCCAGCAGTACCTTCATGCCAAGTCCCGCTGCAAAATACTTCATGCCGTCCTCAAGCTGTGAAAGACAGTAAATTCTGTTCTGCGGCTCAGTTCCTTCATTATAGCGCATGATCGGACCAGAGATCACCTGGGGAAACAGGGAAAAATACACAGCAACTGACAGGAATGATGTCTTTTCGAAAATCTCCCCTCTGTAATAATCTACCTGAAAGGAGATCATCTTAAACAGGTAAAAGCTGAGTCCAAGAGGAAACAGACTGCTGTCCACGAAAACCGCAAGCATCTTGAAAACAAGAAGCACTGTGACATCCAGGCTGATAATGAACGCAAGCTTTTTTTTCCTCTCTGTCCTTTGCCAGCTATGCATTTTATAGCCTTCGGAAAGCTTATGGATCTGCTGTCCCATAAAGTAATTACAAAGAGTCAGCAAAAGAAGCAGAAGAACATATTTCAGATCCCCTGATGCATAGAAAAGATAACTGCCAAGAAGCAGAACTACATCCTTATATTTTATGGGGATCAGATGATATATCAGTAAAAAAACAGGAAAAAAATAGAATATAAATTCCATCCCCGCAAAATTGACCATACCAGTTAACCTTCATTTCTCATTTGTTTCTATCATTGTAGCATCTGCCCTGTTAATCTACAAGGCACATTCTTTTCCAGAATCTTAAGTTAAGCTAAATATTCCTTTACATATTTTTTACAAAAATGCACATACTGAAATACAAATGAATATTATGGAGATCAATCGCTATGGAAGAAAAGAAGTCAGAAGAACAGCTCTCACTGGAAAAGGATTATGCCAGTTATGTAAAAAAGGTTACCCCCTGTCACAATTTAATTTTACAGATGCTGAAGGCATTTCTGACCGGCGGGCTTATCTGTACCCTGGGGCAGCTGCTCCTTGATTACGCAAAAAATACCCTGCAAATGGAAAAGGACATGGCCGGGAGCTTCTGCTCCATCAGTCTTGTCCTTGTCAGTGCCCTTTTAACGGGCTTTGGCCTGTATGCCCCTCTTGTAAAATTTGGAGGTGCCGGCGCCCTTGTACCTATCACCGGGTTTGCCAATTCCGTTGCTGCCCCTGCCATTGAATATCAGAAGGAAGGGCAGGTCTTTGGTATCGGCTGCAAGATCTTTACGATTGCCGGTCCCGTCATTCTCTACGGTATTTTCACAAGCTTTATCCTTGGGATCCTTTATTTATTCATCTTATAAACGGGATCCCCGGGGTATCCGCCCTTCAGCTTCTGCATGCCGCGCTGTACAGCATCCCTGGAATTCTTCCAGTCGGCATCCTTATTCCGGTAATCAAATTTCTCTACCAGCCAGTTGACATCCTCCTGAAGCCTTTCCATATTGCGCTCCATCAGAGCAAACATATCGTCATAAAATTCTTTTTTCTCCTTATCAGAAAGCCTGGTTTCCCCGGCTTCGCAGAGATCCCCGAAATGGTGCAGGCAGAACCCCTTGCCTTCCTTTATCTTCTTACGAAATTCCTCATCCCTCTTATACATATAGAAAAAGGTATCCATATATCTGTCATAGGTATCTGCAAACCGGTTACAGATATAGCAGGAGCCTTCTATCTGCTTCACCCAGGCGCTGATGCTGTTTTCCTCCTCCGGCATTTTCCTGAATCTGCTGGCAAAGGAACTCTTTCCCGGTGTAAAGTGCTTAAACTGCTCCTTCATATCCCGGTTGATTTTCATATAATGCGTTTTCAGTATCCAGGCATTTCCAAGAGTGTTGCCATAATCAAACATCTTTTTGAAATGTGCCCGGCAAAAGCCTGCCTTATCCGTTTCTCCCCTTACATCACTTTCCATATAAGAGGATCCACTGCCCAGCACAAAGTCCATCAGATCCTGCTCTACCTCTCTTTCAATATAGCAGAAAGGACATTCATCATTGGCACTGACAGCATCATTGAGTGGTATCGTATACAAAGTTTCTTTCATTCTATGCCTCCCTGACACAAAGCCTTTCTAAAAGCAGCAGATACCCCAGTGCATCCTCCATGTAACGCTCCGGCTGGAAGGAGCCCTCAAAAAAGGCTTCTGCCATCAGCCCGTCCAGTGTAAGCTGCACCATCTTCTTCAGCTGATCCATGCTGATCCCATCCCGCAGGGACGTATTCTCTGTCCTTTCAAGTAGTCTGTCATACTGTTTCCCAAGGTATACCCGCTTCTCCCTGGTAGCTTCAAGTGCCTCACTGTTCTGCTCTCTGCCGCTTTCACTTAAGAACCGGATCAGGTAAGGATAGGTGCGCATGACCTGCAGCTCACAGTTTTTGATCTGTCTGGTCAATTTAAAAAAATCAGTTTCTTCCTTATCCACACCGGTATTCAGCTCCAGCAGAAGATACTTCACACTGTAATCATATACAAACGTATACAATCCGATCTTGCTGATAAAGTAGTGAAAGAGCAGTCCCTTGCTGATGCCTGCCTCCTTCACGATCTCATCTGTACTGGCATGCTCATACCCGTTCCCCGCAAACACCTTCAATGCAGCATTGATCATACGATCCTGTTTCTCTTTTTTGAGATCAAAAAATTTATCGTTCATATAACCCCCGTTCTCCCCATTGACCTTTCTAGTCGAAATTAAATATATCATATTTTCATGCGCTTCGCAATTCCTGTTGTCTATAAAACTTCGGTTTTTTCCTGTTTTTTGCTTATATTCTCTTTTCAATCCTGCAAAATAGTATTAGAATGTTGTTATTCTATAAGTGATCTTGAAAGGAGTTTTTCGATGTCTAAGAGTTTTGGTAAATTTTTACTTTGCAGCGCTTTAGTTGCCGGTGCCGCCTATGGTGCTTATTCCTATCTCCAGAAGAAGGATATCATTACCCATCCTGAAGCCGGTGATGATACTGATGATGATTTTGACGATTTCAGCGAAGACCTGGACGAGGATCTCACTTCTTCTAAGGAGCGTTCCTATGTTTCCTTAAATCTTGATAAGGCAGAGGCTCTTGCCACAGAGGCTTTCCATAAGGCCAAGGAAGTGATCACCGACTCCGTCCAGCAGGTAAAGGACACCGTGAAATCCGTTGCTGATAATCAGAGTGCCCATACCTCCTTTACCGATCTTTCCGAGATTGCCAGAGAGGATGTCAAAGAGGCTTCTGAAGCAGCTGAACCATCTGAAGAAGCAGCCGAAGAATCTGAAGATACTGTAGAAGAATTCTTTGATGATGAAGATCCTGCGCAGTAATCCGGCATGAAATTTCCCGGATCATCTCCTAAATAATAAAATAAGACCGCATATCATTTACTGGTATGCGGTCTCTTTTATCGTTATTTCTTACCCATCTGCTGAAGCAGCTCATCCTTTACTTCTCTTGCCTTATCCTTGATCCTGTTGTTTACTGTTGGCGTATTCAGGATATTATAGATGAGTCTGGATGAAATATCATATTTTTCAAATTCCATGGCAAGCACAGCGATCAGATACTCCAGTGTCACCTCGTCCATACCGCAGATCGGATAGCTTTCTGTCTGCCTGGCGTTGATCAGTCCATCCAGGGCATTCTTCAGGAAATCCTTTTCCTGCTCCTTGATCTCCTGTATTTTCTTATTGTAATCCTCTACTGCAGGATCCAGATTTTCACCCATGCTGCGAAGGAGCCATCCTGCCTTCAGACAGATATATGCCTTCTCACTGACCTTGCCGTGCTTTACGATCGTATTGGCAAGGCATAGCTTATAACGGTACAGTGCCTCCTCATAAGTATAGGTTTCCTTTTCCTCCTCTACCGGATGGAAATTTGCAGAAATATTTTCTTTGATCGCTTTGATCTGTCCTGCTGTCAGTCCTCCAAAGAATCTGGTAAGCGCTGCATAGCCACAGTGCGGACAGATCACCACATCATATTTCAATGGCTCCATCTGATCATAAAGCGGCCGAAGATCCCTGTCTGTTCCGAGAGAACGTAATTTTCCGGAACGGACTGTTTTTGCTTTAAAGCCCTGATAGCAGACCGGACATTCATAGCTCTTATCAAACAGGAATGTTTCTTCCTTCACCTCTGGTTTTTCCTCTGCCTGCTTTTCTGCCTCTTTATCCTCAGGCTGCTCATATACTTCCATATTTTCAAGACCTCCAAGTCCAATCTCGGAAAGTCCACTTAATAATCCAGCCATATTTTCCTCCTACGCCTTAGGTAATACATATGAGCTCTTCAGAGATACGATCCTGTTAAATACCGGTGCGCCCTCCACAGAGTCCCTAGAATCCACACAGAAATATCCCTGTCTGACAAACTGGAAGCTGTCATAGGGCTTTCCGTCTTTCAAAGCCGGCTCTAAATAACATTCCTTCAGCACGGTCAGGGAATTGGGGTTCAGGTTCAGGCTTCCATCCTCATTGTATACACCCTTTTCCTCATCTATAATATTTTCATAAAGTCTTACTTCTGCTTTCACTGCTTCCTTTGCAGGAACCCAGTGAATGGTTCCCTTTACCTTACGGCCGGTAAAGCCGCTTCCGCACTTCGTCTCCGGATCGTAGGTGCAGTGTACTTCTATGATCCTGCCATTTTCATCCTTGACGCAGCCGGTACAGGTTACAAAGTAGGCATTCATCAGACGAACCTCATTGCCTGGAAACATACGGAAGTACTTTCTCGGAGGCTCTTCCATAAAGTCCTCTCTCTCTATATACAGCTCCCTGCCAAAGGGTACCTGTCTTGTTCCCATAGCCTCATTCTCAAGATTATTAGCTACGGTGAGCATCTCTGTCTGATTCTCCGGATAGTTATCAATGATCAGTCTGACAGGATCAAGAACCGCCATCATTCTCGGTCTCTTCAGCTTCAGATCCTCTCTGATACAGTACTCCAGCATGGCATAATCTGCAGATGAATTACTCTTGGAGATACCACAGAGATCCACGAACATCTTGATGGACTCAGGTGTAAAGCCTCTTCTTCTCAGGGCTGCGATAGATACAAGGCGGGGATCATCCCATCCGTCTACAATTCCATCCTCAACCAGCTTCTTGATATATCTCTTACCAGTTACCACATTGGTCAGATACATTTTGGCAAACTCGATCTGTTTGGGTGGATGAGGATACTCCAGTTCTCTTACGACCCAGTCATACAGTGGTCTGTGATCCTCAAACTCCAGCGTACAGATGGAGTGGGTGATTCCTTCAATGGCATCCTCAATTGGGTGCGCAAAGTCGTACATCGGGTAAATACACCATGCATCTCCCGTATGCTGATGGGACAGATGCGCCACACGGTAAATGATAGGATCTCTCATATTGATATTGGGAGATGCCATATCGATCTTTGCACGGAGCGTTCTTTCTCCATCGGCAAAGCCGCCGTTCTTCATCTTTTCAAACAATTCCAGATTTTCTTCTACGCTGCGGTCTCTGCTGGGATCATTCTTACCGGGCTCTGTCAGAGTACCACGATACTCTCTCATCTCTTCTGCAGAAAGCTCGGAAACATAAGCCTTTCCCTTTTTGATCAGCTTCACAGCACCTTCATACATCTGTTCAAAATAATCCGATGCAAAGAACAGCCTGTCTTCCCAGTCAGCTCCAAGCCATTTGATATCTGCCAGAATGGAATCTACAAATTCTGCCTTCTCCTTCGTAGGGTTGGTATCATCAAAACGCATATTGAACTTGCCGCCATACTCTTTTGCAAGTCCATAATTTAAAAGGATGCTCTTGGCATGTCCGATATGAAGATATCCATTGGGTTCCGGTGGAAATCTGGTGTGCACAGTATCATAGACACCCTCTGCCAGATCCTTATCAATAATCTGCTCAATAAAATTTCTGGAAACAGTTTTTTCTGCTTCTCCTTCGGTGGTCACATTTTCTTTCAGTTCTTTTTCGCTCATTCCTGTCCGATACCATAAGCCGCAGACCGGCTCTGGCTTTACCTCCTGCATTTTCCGTTACTCTTATCCCACATCATAGCACATTATTTTTTAATATGCTATTCCTTTCCGTGAGTTTTCTCCAGTTTCTCAAAATAATCTTCCAGCTTCTGATTAAAATAATTCTCTGTAAATTCCATATCAAGGATCCTGAAAATACTGGTTCTTTTCATTCTGCCGGCTGCCTTCAGAAGATGACCGCCTCCGCTCCCGTCCTCTCCGGCCAAAAGCGCTGCCAGTTCATCTGCATGAACCTCTTCAATACAGCTCCTGAGGGAAAAGATGATATCCTCCTCCAGAACCGCAAATACCACACAGATGTGGATCTCTTCCACCTGTATCATGAAATCACTGATCATTCCAAGAATATTCGGATCACAGGGTGCTGACCTTACGATCGCATAATGAAAATCTTCATTATATATGTGATGAAGCAGTGCCCTTCCGGCGATCTCCAGCTCCCGGAGGAACAGATTGGAATTTTTAAAAAGAGTGATCAGTCCCTTATCATAGGAAAGTGCATCCCGCATTTCTGTATCTTCCGATGCTGCAATGTCGGAAAACATGTTGGTGTCGCAAAGTAGTCCATAATAAAGAGCTGTCTTCAGCTTATCCCTGCCTTCAAAGGAATACCCCTCTGCCTTCATCATCTGCCACACCAGTGTAGAACAGCTTCCAAGACCGGACTGGATTTCTGTCAGTGGGATTCCTGTGATCTCTACCTGATGATGATCGATCACCGCCACATTTTCCGCTGACAGGTGTGTCACATTTCCTGCGCCATACTGACAGTCAGTTGTGATCAGCAATCCCTTTACCGGTACATCCTGATCCTTCAGGTATACGACAGGTATATCAAGCTTATCGATCATCAGAAGCAGATTTGGCTTCTGGATCTGATTTACCCCACTATAAACCAGCCTGACATCCTTTCCCTTGTCTTTAAAATAACAATACAAGCCAAATCCTGATGCCAAAGCGTCAGCATCAGGATTGTCATGACATTGTATCGTAATTGGATTGAACTGTTCCAGCTGTTTCAGATTCATTTTTTCTTTGTTCCCTTCTGATTTTTCGGAAGGTCAGGTGCATATTTCCTTTCAAAATCCTCTCTTTTTAAGGGCTTATCAAAATAGTACCCCTGGATCAGTCCTACATTCATTTTGGACACAATATAGAACTGGCCTTCTGTTTCCACTCCCTCGACACAAAGGTTTACACCGATCACCTGTGCCAGTTCAGCGATCATACGGACAAAGGACTTTGCATATACGTCCATTTCCAGATTTCTGATAAAGCTCTGATCCACTTTGATCACATCAAGCGGAAGCTCTCTGATATGGTTCAGGGAAGAATAACCGGTACCAAAATCATCCAGTGCGATCCTTACCCCAAGCTCCTTGATCCTTCCAAGAATTCCCTTCATTCTGTCCATATCATTGATGGCAAGGCTCTCTGTTACCTCCAGCGTCAGATTACAGGGACTTATCCCACTGTCATGAATAGCACTTTCTACAATTTCAACAATATCACTCTGCAAAAGCTGGATGACAGACAGATTGACATTCACCTTATAATCCGGATAACCATTCTGATTCCAGTAGCTGCAGATCTTGCAGGCTTCCCTGAGGATATGGTTTCCGATCGGATTGATCAATCCCAGATACTCTGCAAGCGGAATAAACTCTGCCGGTGAAATAAAGCCAAGCTCCGTACTGTTCCACCGGATCAGTGCCTCTGCACCTGTACACTTCGGCTTCTCACCCCTGATATCCATGATCGGCTGGAAAAAGATCTCGAACTCCTGATTGCCCTTGGCTGTCGCCTCACGCATATTCTTTTCCATATCCAGTCTTCTTCCTGACAGACTGCCGATCTCCAATGTGTAATTGGAAACTCTGTTCTTACCTGCCTTCTTGGACTCATACATGGCGATATCTGCCTTTTTGATGAGTTCATGGACGACCTCTCCATTGTCAGGGAACTCTACTACACCCATACTCATGGTGCAGTAGTAATCCGAATCCTTTAAAAACCAGGGTTTCATAAAGATGTCTTTGATTTCCTGGATGATCCTGTTAAGCTCCTGATAATGCTCAGGTGCCACAATAATGACAAATTCATCACCGCCCATACGGTAGCAGGTATTCTCAATTCCTTTGATCCTCTGAAAATTATGTGCGATCGCCTTTAGCAGTACATCACCATACTGATGTCCCAGTCCGTCATTGATATGCTTGAAATCATCCAGGTCAAGATAAAGGAGCGCACCCTTTTTCTTCTTTTTACCGGCTTCATCCACATATCTTGCCAGATCCCTTTCACAGCACATTCTGTTGGAAAGTCCTGTCAGAAAATCGGTATGAGCCTGCTGTTCCAATTTCTTCTGATATACCTTTTTCTCAGTCTCATCGTACAGGGCAACCAGCATTACATTTCTTCCATCTACCCAGCACATTTTTGTATAATAAACCTCAAACCACTTGCCGGGATCCTCAAGGAACAGTTCCCCGATTCCTTTCTCCGCCACAATCGTCTTTTCAAGCAGCTTGTTGATATTTCCGTTTTTCAGTTCTTCACCGAAAATGCCACGCATATTCCGGTTGGTGAACAGGCTATTCCCCGTTTCAAAATCCCTGACATAAACAGCGCCGCCCACATTATCAAGAATAGTTTCCAGACAGGCATAGGAGCCTGCCAGTGAATTCTTCTGGATCCTTCTTGTAAGGATACTCTGCAGGATCTTCATGGCATCCGCCAGGAACTTGATCTCTTCCTTCTGCCAGATCCTGTCCTCCCTTTTCTCCGTGAAAACGCCATACATATCGACCTTTCCAAGGATCATGATGGGAATTACCACAAGTGCATGGATCCCAAATGTTTCCAGCTCTTCTCTTTCTTCCTTCTTAAGTCCTGAACTGTCAGATAAAATAAAAGCCTTATCATCATCCTTGATAAAGAAGGGCTTTTTCTGAGCTGCATCTGCCTCCAGTCCCCAGACCTCCTTCTGGTTACACCAGTGGGACAGGATATCGATCTCATCCCTCTGCTTTGTCCTTCTGCACAGAGCTGCTGTGCTTAAATCCAGAAAGCTTCCTACTGTCCGCAGGATCCGGAGCATTAATTTCTCAATTGCATCATCATTTTCCAGAAGCTGGATGATCTCTGCCAGTGCTTCTGTACGTTTCAGGTTGGCTTCCAGTGCCTTGGCCGAATACTGGCTTCTCCGGCTCTCTGCTTCTGCATTCAGCGTATGGGCTGCACTGCTGACCAGATCCCTCGAAAACTCGCTGACGGCATCGATCACGCGGTTAAATGCCCTCGCTGTGATCATGGATTCAAAGCCGAGCAGTCCTGGCCTGTCATTCTCTTCTTCCTCAAAGTCATCAGAAAGCACACCAAAGATCACCCAGTTAAGAACAGGTCTTCCAAACGCCCTGGCAGTGATCACTGCCATGCGCAGGTTGGAATACCCTGTCTCTTCAATTGCCTGATCCTCAAGTGTGCTTTCACATACTCTCGTAAGCATATTCTGCAGCTGTTCCTGATCAATGGCCTTCATCAGCCTTGCTGCTTCATCAGGATTGCCGGAAAGGGCTGTGAGAGGAGTCCCATCGCAGTCTACAAAGCATGCAAATACATTTACTGACTGGCACAGAAGCTTCTGCCATTTCTCCAGATTTTTCTTCTCCTTGAAGTTCTGTATCATGTATTCACTATCTGTACTGTACTTTCTTTTGTCAAACTCAACTGTCGACATGATGTTCTCCTCTTTTCTGCCGCATTCTATTTTTATTCATCCACGCTGTAGTTAGGAGCTTCCTTGGTGATATGGATATCGTGAGGATGGCTCTCCTTCAGGGAAGCTGCTGAAATCTTGACAAATCTTCCCTTCTCCTTTAGCTCTTCGATGGAAGCTGTTCCACAGTAGCCCATACCGGAACGGAGACCACCCATCAGCTGGAATACAGTATCTTCTACAGTTCCCTTGTAAGCCACACGGCCTTCTACACCTTCCGGAACCAGCTTCTTTGCATTCTCCTGGAAGTAACGGTCTTTGCTGCCGTTCTCCATGGCTGCAATAGATCCCATACCACGATATACCTTGTATTTACGTCCCTGATACAGCTCAAAGGTTCCGGGGCTCTCATCACAGCCTGCAAAGATGCTTCCCATCATGCAGACATTTCCGCCTGCAGCGATCGCCTTGGTCATATCGCCTGAGTACTTGATACCGCCATCCGCAATGATCGGGATGCCATATTCCTTGGCAACTGCATAGGAATCCATGATTGCGGAGATCTGGGGTACACCGATACCTGCTACAATACGTGTCGTACAAATGGAACCGGGACCGATTCCTACCTTGACTGCATCAGCACCTGCCTCGATCAGTGCCCTTGTTCCTTCACCGGTTGCCACATTTCCTGCAATGATCTGCAGCTCCGGGAATTTCTCCTTGATCATCCTGACGCAGTTCAGTACATTCTGGGAATGTCCGTGTGCACTGTCAAGAACGATCACATCTACCTTGGCATCTACAAGAGCTGCTACTCTGTCAAGTACATTGGCTGTAATACCAACACCGGCACCACACAGCAGTCTTCCCTGTGCATCCTTGGCTGAAAGAGGGTACTTGATCGTCTTCTCGATATCCTTAATGGTGATCAGACCTACCAGATTATAATTGTCATCCACGATAGGAAGCTTTTCCTTTCTTGCCTTGGCAAGGATCTTCTTTGCTTCCTCCAGTGTGATCCCTGCCTTGGCAGTGATCAGTCCTTCACTTGTCATGGATTCCTTGATCTTCTTTGTAAAATCTGTTTCGAACTTCAGATCTCTGTTGGTAATGATACCAACGAGCTTTCTTCCCTCTGTGATCGGGACACCGGAAATACGGAACTTGGCCATCAGTGCATCGGCATCAGCCAGTGTATGATCCGGAGTCAAAGAAAACGGATCGGTAATAACACCGTTCTCAGAACGCTTTACCTTGTCTACCTCTTCTGCCTGTGCTTCGATCGACATATTCTTATGAATAATACCGATACCACCCTGTCTGGCCATGGCAATCGCCATTCTGTGTTCTGTTACTGTGTCCATTCCGGCACTCATCATCGGAATGTTCAGCTTGATTTTTTTTGTCAGCCAGGTTGTAAGATCTACCTGATTCGGGATTACATTGGAATAGGAAGGTACAAGCAGTACATCATCAAATGTAATTCCTTCGCCAATTATCTGACCCATTTTCTCTCCTCCTGTTATATTCTTTTTTTAAAAGATCATTTAATCTTTAAAAACCTTTCTGGGAGCGACGAACTGCATCGCCTTGACCATTTCCTCACTGGGCTCGAAAATGACCTTCTGATTGCCCTCATAATAAAATACAAAGCGCTTATCCGGCTGTTTCTCTTCTCCGGAGCTGTAATCAACATTCTTACTGGTCTGTCTGTTTTTGAAATTGTCCAGGTGCCAAGACTTGACAGGTGCAACGATTTCCATTTTGTCGAGAGAATAAACCGCAGCTCTCTTTCTCTTGCTCTTGGCCATGACCTTGTCCACCGTCAGCTCTCTGTCAAGATAGAGATACTCATACTCGAGATCGGTATTCATATAAACAAAATAAGCTGCAACACCAAACAGGATCGCCGGGATCAGTGCTATGATAAATACCATGCCAACCAAGACAAATCCGACTGTAAGCATGATCAGAAGTATCTTTAAAAAGGACATATATCCCGGTGTTTTTCTTTTTACCAGACATTCCACATAGGTTTCGTTCATTTTATCTGCCTTTCTTTTCTCTATATAGTTTCAAAGCCTTACCCGATAATGATAGTATATTTTCAGTCAACATGCAAGTGCTGCTGCCCATCTGAAAGTTTAGTGTCTGAAAATTTAGGAAAATTTCACAGATTGCATATTTTGTTTCGTTGACAGTCAATTTTTGAAAAGCTATGATATGAGTTAGAGGCTATTTTAATATACCTCTTTTAAAATTGCAAGAAAAACAGAGGAATTTATATGTTTGATGAAAAGAAACAGAAGAAAAAGTACACAGGTGTACGGGATGAGATCCGGGAGCAGCAGAAAAAAACAAAGGATATGACTCCGAAGGAACGGCTTGCCTATTTCTGGTTTTATTATAAGGTACCTTTCATTGCCGGGATCGCAGCCGTTATTTTCCTGTCCGTCATGATCCATGATATGATCACAGCAAAGGACTATAATTTTTATGCACTGATGCTGAATTCCCAGAATCTGAACGATACGGCCATCAGTGAATCCTTCAGTGAATATGCTGACCTTGATAATGAAAAATATGAATGCTACATTGATACGATGACGACTCTTTCCTTAAAGGACTACACACAGTACGACATGGCAACCTATCAGAAGATCATTGCGCAGGCAGCCACCAATGATTTCGATGCCCTTGTCCTTGATTCAGCCGTCTTTTACAAGCTTTCCATCAGCGGCTTTATGGTGGATCTCCGGACTGTCCTAAGTGAAGAAGAGCTGGCTGCCTACGAAGGAAATATCTATTATATAGACCAGGCTGCCATCGACAGGGCTGATGAGGCTGACTCGGATGATCCGGAAGCCACAGCGTTTTACAGCAAAATGGAAAATGCCACCAATGCTGTGATCAAAGCAGATGCCGAGGAACATAAGCATCCAGAGAACATGGAGGAGCCTGTTCCTGTCGGTATTTATATAGAAGACAGTCCCTTTATAGAGAAGACAGATTCCTATCATGGTCTGATCCCAGTCTTTGGAATTGCTTCTACCAGTCAGCGGATGGATAAGGCTGCCACATATCTTTCCTATTTATATGATGACAGCATTCCCTTTGAAGCGATGGTTCTGCAGTGACTTAAAAACCTCCTGCGAGATATTCCTGCAGGAGGTTCTTTTTATCTTTGTCAGCTTTTATTCTTTTATTCAGGAGCTGCTCAGATCCTTGCTACTACGAAAATATCGTAGATCGCCTTGATGGCTGTCTCGAAGTCATCATTGGCAACACCGATGATGATATTCAGCTCACTGGAGCCCTGGTCGATCATCTTGACATTGACATTGGCATGTGCCAGTGCGGAGAAGATCCTTCCGGCAGTTCCTCTTGTGGACTTCATGCCACGTCCTACGACGGCGATCAGTGCCAGGTCGGCCTCGATATCAATGGAATCAGGGTCTGCCAGTCTGTGGATGGCAGAAACCACCTTCTGTTCCTTATCCATGAACTCATCCTGATGAACAAATACGGTCAAGGTATCGATACCGGACGGTATATGCTCAAAGGAAATACCATTGTCCTCAAAGGCCTGCAGTACTTTGCGCCCAAAGCCTATCTCAGAATTCATCATGGCCTTTTCAATATTAACAGAACAGAACCCCTTCTTTCCAGCTACACCGGTAATGGTGTACCTGCACTTCTGGCAGGTGCTTTCCACGATCCAGGTTCCTGTATCCTCCGGACTGTTGGTATTGCGGATGTTGATCGGGATCCCCTCTCTTCTTACCGGAAAGATTGCATCCTCATGGAGAACGCTGGCTCCCATGTAGGAAAGCTCCCTCAGTTCTCTGTAGGTGATAGTTTCAATAGCTTCCGGCTGGTCGATGATCCTGGGATCTGCGATCAGGAAGCCGGATACATCTGTCCAGTTTTCATATACATCTGCCTTGACAGCCCTTGCCACGATAGAACCTGTCACATCCGAACCGCCTCTTGAAAAGGTCTTTACCCTGCCGTCTGCGTAGGCACCGTAAAAGCCGGGCACAACAGCCTTTTCCACATCCTGCAGTCTTGCGCTTAATATCTCATTGGTTACTTCAGCATCAAATTCACCATTGTCTTTAAAACGGATTACTTCAGCGGAATCAATAAATTCATAGCCAAGGTATGCTGCTATGATAATACCGTTCAGATATTCTCCACGGGAAGCCGCATAATTCTCGCCGGTCTTTTCTTTAAAGTTCTTCTCGATCAGCTTAAACTCATCTGCCAGAGACAGGGAAAGAGAAAGTCCATCGATGATCTCCTGGTATCTTTCTGCAATGGCTTTCAGCTCTTTCTTGAAATCTGCGCCCTCTTCTGCCAGATGATAGCAGCTATAAAGCATATCCGTTACCTTGGTATCCCCTGAAAAACGCTTTCCCGGGGCTGAAGGAACCACATACCTGCGTTCCGGATCCGCATGGATGATATCCGCTACCTTCTGAAACTGTGCTGCGCTCGCCAGAGAGCTTCCTCCAAACTTAACTACCTTTTTCATTTTTCCATTCTCCTCATTTTCGAAATCTTCGATCCCGTACCTGTTTTCACAGGATATATCTTATGCTTCCATCCTGATACGGCTGATGATGCCTACTGCATCTGCTTTTTCATTAAATTCCTTTTCACTCATCACATCGGTCACGAATGCAAACTCACCCTCCACATCTGCCTCAATGACTCTGACGGATTTGAAGGTATCAATGGCTTCTTTTTCTTTTGCCACATCCACTCTGACGAAAAATGCCCTTCTTGCCTCACTGACATCAGAAACCTTCACATCCTCATCATCCCAGAAGCACATGATCACCTTACCAATATGTCTTGCACAGTCAACAACGTCAGATACGACAGCACTTGCAGTGGGAAGCTTTCCTGCTCCCTTACCATAGTACATGGAATCGCCCAGCATATTACCGTGTACGCAGACTGCGTTAAATACATCATTTACCATATAAAGCGGATTGTCACGGCTGATCATGAACGGTGCTACCATGGCAAAAAGCTTACCATCTACTTCCTTGCTCTGTGCCAGAAGCTTGATGGTTCTGCCCATAGCCCTTGCATAAACGAAGTCTGTTGCTGTGATCTTCGTGATACCCTCTGTATAGATCTCTTCATATTTTACATTTTTGCAGCACATCAGAGATGAAAGGATGGCGATCTTACGGCAGGCATCATAGCCTTCCACATCAGCCTCCGGATTTCTCTCTGCATAGCCCTTTTCCTGAGCTTCCTTCAAAACAGCCTCAAAATCTGCACCCTCTCTGTCCATCTTGGTCAGGATGTAGTTGGTCGTTCCGTTCAGGATACCGGTGATAGCATCAATCTTCTCTGCTGTCAGGGAGTAGTTCAGGGGACGGATAATCGGGATACCGCCGCCTACACTGGCCTCAAAGAGGTAGTTGCATTTGTTCTCATGTGCCACCCGGATCAGCTCAGGTCCATGGGCAGCTACCAGTTCCTTATTGGAAGTGCAGACACTCTTGCCAAGACTCAGAGCTTTCTTTGTAAAGTCATAGGCGGGCTTTAAGCCTCCCATGGTCTCACAGATGATCTTTACTTCCGGATCATCCAGGATCATATTAACATCGTGCACCACCTTATCCTCATAAGGATCCCCCGGAAAATCCCTCAGATCCAGAATGTATTTTACATTCAGTTCCTCACCGGACTTCTTGTTGATCTCAGCCTTGTTCTTTTCAATGACCTCTACTACACCGCTTCCTACGGTACCGTATCCTAACACTGCTACCTGTATCATATTCGTTTCCTTTCTTTGTGAGACTCATGCAGGATTTCCTGCAGCAGCCTAAATTATTCTTTCGCTAAAAGTTTTACATTTCTGACACCCTTCTGTGCTTCCATGGCTTCCAGCATATCTGAAACATCTCCTGTCGTCGGGAGAACCTGTATACTGAGGCTTAAAGATGCCACGCCATTGATCGGAATACTCTGATGGATCGTCAGGATATTGGCTCCGAACTGTGCGATGATCTTCAGCACATCGGAGAGAAGCCCCGGCTCATCCTCCATCTGAAAGGTAAGAGTGATCGTCGTTCCCTGGGAATGCTCATGGAACTCAAAGATATCTTCCTTGTACTTGTAAAAAGAGCTCCGGCTGATCCCCACCTGATCGGCTGCTTCATTGACCGTATGCGCCCTGCCGCTGTCGAGCAGCTTCTTGGCTTCCACTACCTTTAAAAGCACCTCAGGCACCGCCTGCTCCTTTACAACATAAAATCTGTTTCCCATGAATGTTCTCGTCCTTCTATAAAAGACATTTGTACGTTACCGAGGGATATTCTAGCACATTCTTTTTTTAAAGGCAAGAAGAAAATAAAAAAGAAGGTCACCACCAGCCAGGCAGTGCCTTCCTTTTAATCTTTTCTACAGCAGTTCCTTCAGCATCTTGTTGATCATGCCGGGATCTGCCTTGCCCTTCATGGCTTTCATGGTCTGTCCGACCAGGAAGCCGATCGCTTTTTCCTTGCCGCTCTTATAGTCCTGCACAGACTGGGGATTATTTGCGATCACTTCCTCTACAGTCTTTCGCAGAGCCCCTTCGTCATTGACGGTCTTTAAGCCTTTTTCCTCTACGTACTTCGCAGGATCCACATCGCTTTTGAAGATCTCTTCAAAAACCTCCTTGGCTACGGAGCTGTTGATCTCCTTCTTATCTGCCATGGCGATCAGCGCAGCCAGATGCTCCGGTGAGAAACGGATATCCTCCGGCTCCATGTCATTTTCTTTCAGAAGACGGAGCGTTTCCACCATCAGCCAGTTGGAAACCTTCTTGGGCTGTGCCCCAAGGGCAACAGTAGCCTCAAACAGGTCTGCCATGCGCTTGCTTCCTGTGATGATATCAATATCATACTCAGGAATGTCAAACTCTTCTTTATATCTTGCCATCTTTTCTTCGCGGAATTCGGGCTGTCTTTCTCTGATCCTGTCAAGGAATGCTTCATCAACCTCTATCGGTACCAGATCAGGATCCGGGAAATAACGGTAATCCTGGGCATCCTCCTTGCTTCTCATGGCATAGGATTCACCCTTATTGTCATCCCAGCGTCTTGTCTCCTGGATAACCTTTTCTCCTGATTCCAGAAGGTCGATCTGACGCTCTCTTTCTCCTTCGATGGCTCTTGCGATAGCCTTGAAGGAGTTCAGGTTCTTCATCTCGGTACGGGTACCGAATTCTGCCGCACCAGCCTCCCTGATGGAAAGGTTGACATCGGCACGCATGGAGCCTTCCTGCAGCTTACAGTCAGATGCGCCAAGATACTGGATCGTCATACGGAGCTTCTCCAGATAGGCGATCACCTCTTCTGCACTTCTCATGTCAGGCTCGGATACGATCTCGATCAGCGGCACGCCGGAACGGTTATAGTCCACAAGAGAACAGTCATTCCACTCGTCATGGACCAGCTTGCCGGCATCCTCTTCCATATGGATCTCATGGATTCCCACATATTTCTTGTCCTTCTCTGTCTCGATCTCTACCTTACCATTACGGCAGATCGGCAGATACAGCTGGGAGATCTGATAGTTCTGCGGATTATCCGGATAGAAATAATTCTTTCTGTCAAATTTGCAATATCTGGTGATATCGCAGTTTGTGGCAAGTCCTACCGCCACTGCGTATTCCAGCACCTGCTTATTCAGTACGGGAAGGGATCCCGGCATACCGGTACAGACCGGACAGGTGTGGGTATTGGGTGCACCACCGAAGGCTGTGGAACATCCACAGAAAATCTTGGTCTTCGTCGCCAGCTCTACATGCACTTCCAGACCGATGACGGTTTCATATTGCTTTTCCATGTCAGTTCTCCTCCTTCCTTACAAATGCACCTCTTGCTTTTTCATAGGTATAGGCGGCACGGATCAGATTCTTTTCCTTGAAGCAGTCACCAATGAGCTGCATGCCGATCGGCAGACCCTTACTGTCCCTGCCGCAGGGAATGGAAAGTCCGGGCAGTCCGGCCAGATTGATGGAAATAGTGTAAATATCTCCAAGATACATCTGGATCGGATCGCTTAAGCTCTCTCCGATCTTCGGTGCAGTAGTGGGTGCTACCGGTCCGAGGATCACATCATACTTGGCAAAGGCTTCGTCAAAGGCCTTTTTGATCAGTGCCTTCACACGCAGTGCCTTCAGATAATAAGCATCATAATAGCCGGAGCTCAGTACAAAGCTTCCCAGCATGATTCTTCTCTTTACTTCAGCACCGAAGCCCTCAGAACGGGATTTCTTGTACATATTGTGAAGTCCCTGATATTCTTCGGTACGGTATCCGTATTTGATGCCGTCAAACCGCTCCAGGTTGGAGCTGGCTTCTGCTGCTGCGATCGTATAATAGGTGGGGATTGCATATTCCACCAGGCTTAAATCAAATTCTTCTACGATGGCTCCCTTTTCCTTCAGAACCTCTGCTGCTCTCAGGACAGCTTCCTTTACTTCGGGATTTAGACCCTCTCCAAAGTAATCTCTCGGAATACCGATCTTCATTCCCTTTACATCCTCTACGAGCGCAGAGGTAAAGTCAGTATCCAGTCTTTCTACGGAAGTGGAATCCTTGCTGTCATGGAACGCGATCGCTTCCAGAATGGTCGCACAGTCCGTCACATCCTTGCAGAGGGGTCCGATCTGGTCAAGTGAGGAACCATAGGCGATCAGACCGTAACGGGACACCGTACCATAGGTAGGCTTCAGCCCCACAACACCACAGAAGGATGCGGGCTGTCTGATCGAACCGCCGGTGTCAGAGCCAAGGGCATAGAAGCATTCCTCTGCTGCCACTGCTGCCGCACTTCCACCGGAGGATCCACCCGGTACATGCTCCGGGTTCCAGGGATTTCTTGTCACGCCATATGCAGAAGTTTCTGTAGTGGAGCCCATGGCAAATTCGTCCATATTAGTCTTGCCAAGGATCACAGCCCCTGCCTTCTGAAGGTTTAAAACCGCCTCTGAGGTAAAGGTGGGTACAAAATTATAAAGGATTTTGGAAGAGCAGGTGGTCAGCAGTCCCTCGGTACACATATTGTCCTTGATGGCTACCGGCACACCGGCAAGAGGCCCGCTTAACGTTCCGTCATTGATCTTTTTCTGGATCTCCTCTGCCTGCTTTAAAGCACCTTCCCTGTCTACAGTCACATAGCAGTGATAGGTGTCTTCCTTTTTCTCAATATTGTCAAGGACTGCCTCTACGGCTTCCTTAACGGTGACTTCACGCTTTTTGATCGCCGCTGCAAGCTCTACGGCAGTCATGCTTAATATACTCATATTCTGCCGTCCTCCTATTCAAATGTACGGGGTACTACGAACATCCCGTCTTTTTCTTCCGGTGCATTTTTCAGGATGGCTTCCCTGTCATCTCCATTGGTCACCACGTCCTCACGGAATACGTTGCTGACATGGAACACATGGGACATGGGCTCTACTCCTTCGGTATCCAGTTCGGAAAGCTTGTCAATATAATCAAGCATGCTTCCCATATCCTTCTTTGCCTGCTCCTTCTCTTCTTCAGAAAGCTCAAGCTTGGCAAGGATTCCTACATAATCAATGGTTTCGTCTGAAATGATATTTGCCACGTTTTTCTTTCCTTTCAAAAAACTTCAGATACTAATCTCTTGTGACGATGGCTGAGCAGCCCATACCGCCGCCTACGCAGAGGGTTGCAAGTCCCTTCTTTGCATCTCTCTTTGCCATCTCATGAAGCAGGGTAACCAGAATACGGCAGCCTGATGCTCCTACCGGATGTCCCAGTGCAATAGCACCGCCGTTTACATTAAGCTTGTCCATATCAAAGCCAAGGTCATGTCCTACGGCTACGGACTGTGCTGCGAACGCTTCATTTGCCTCGATCAGATCAAAGTCAGAGATCTGGTAGCCTGTCTTCTTCATAACCTTTCTGGTAGAAGCCACAGGGCCTACACCCATGATACGTGGTTCTACACCTGCCAGCTCGCCGCCGATCCAGGTTCCCATAGGAGTAATGCCAAGTTCCTTTGCTTTCTCTTCGCTCATAACGATGATGGCTGCTGCACCGTCATTGATACCGGAAGAGTTGGCTGCTGTTACGATACCGCCTTCCTTAAATGCGGGACGGAGCTTACTGATGCCCTCTGCGGTAACACCCTTACGTGGACCTTCATCTGTATCAAAAATAATGGTTTCTTTCTTTTTCTTTACCTCTACCGGAACGATCTCATCCTTGAAGCGCCCTTCTGCCTGTGCCTTTTCACACTTGTTCTGGCTCCATGCAGCAAATTCATCAAGCTGCTGCCTTGTAAGTCCCCAGTCCTCTGCTACGTTCTCTGCTGTCATTCCCATATGATAGCCTCCAAAAGCATCATGCAGGGCATCACGCAGAAGCGCATCGTCCATCATGGCTGCTCCCATACGGTAACCGAAACGTGCATCATAAAGAAGGTAAGGTGCCTTGCTCATATTCTCCATACCACCTGCCACGATGATATCAGCATCCCCACTGGCGATCAGCTTGGCTGCAAGGTTTACACAATGAAGACCGGAACCGCAGAGTACGTTAATCGTAGTCGCCGGAACCTCTACCGGGATTCCTGCGTTAACTGCTGCCTGTCTTGCAGGGTTCTGTCCAAGTCCTGCCTGGATGACACAGCCCATATATACCTCATCAACCTGCTCCGGCCTTATACCGGTCCTCTTCAGAGCCTCTTTGATCACAATGGTTCCCAGATCCGGTGCGGGTGTTGTACTTAAGGTACCTCCCATGGTTCCGATCGCTGTACGGCATGCGCCTGCTAAAACTACTTTTCTTGCCATAATCTTTTCCTTCTTTCTTTTATGATAAATCATTATTCTTTACATGATTCTGTGCATGGCATTTCTGTCTGCACACATATATTTGTAATTTACTACTTTTCCCCGCTTCTGTCCACTGTTTTGCGCTTCTGTCAGCACTCCTGCCGGTCTCTTATCAGTCAGGATCATAATCTGCCGTCAGCTCAAAGACCGCTTCCATATCTGACTTGATCAGCTTATATACTCCTGCCTGCAGCTTCCCGTAGGGCTTCAGATCACAGGTTACGGTCGCTTTCGTCAGATCCGGGATGCTGCAAGCAATATCATGCCATACGATATCACTTTCCGGCTCCACCTTCACAAAGGAATCTCCCTCCTGCCTCTGCAGCTCATAGTCCTCTCCGTAGGTCATCTCATAACCACTGTGGTTATCGATCTCAAGCGTCAGGATTCCATCTTCAAGCTTTACCGCTGTCATGGTCATTTCCAAGGGCATGGTAGAAATGTTATTCTCCATGGGAATGATTCCTGTACTGCTTCCGCTCCCTGCATCAGCCGCTGCGCCCTCTTCTCCTGTTTCTCCTCCGGGAAGCTTTCCGGCAAGGAAAATAGAGGTTGGCCCGTCTGCGCCTCCGATGATAGAAACAGCGTCTCCATTTTTGTGTATCGTTACATTTCTGGCAGCCCATGTGCCTGCGCCGCAGACTGCTACGACGATACCCGCTATGATCCAGAATTTTTTATTTTTGTAAAAAGACATTTTCTTCCTCCTTTTCGTTCTTAAGCCCGGAAAATTGAGCGTTTGAATCGCTTAAATCATAATACATTGTATCAGATTCCCGGAGTTTATAAAACACCCAAAATTCAGGCTGGAATATCTTCGTGCACTTCAGGAAAATATGGTATAATAAGAATGTGTGAATCTATAAGATGACAGAAAGAAAGGATACTTATGAAAATGGATAAGAAAGAACTTGCTATCGCATACCACGATAAGAAATTCAACTGCTGTCAGGCTGTAGCCTGCGCTTTCGCTGGAGAAGTTGGCGTAAGTGAGGAAGTATTGTTCAAGGCGGGAGAAGGCTTCGGTCTTGGCATGGGCGGTATGGAAGGTACCTGCGGTGCCCTGTCAGGTGCTATCATGCTGGCTGGCATGAAGAACAGTGACGGAAACATCGAGAATCCCGCCACCAAGGCTTCTACCTACCAGCTTTCCAAAGAACTGCTGAACCAGTTCCGTGAAAAGACCGGCAGCACCGTATGTAAGGAGCTGAAGGGAATTGAAACCGGCAAAGTACTGTGCTCCTGCCCTGACTGCATCCGTTGTGGTGTGGAAGTCGCTGAGAAGGTACTATTCTCCTAAAAGCTTTATTAAAGAAGCTCTCTTATCTCAGGCTGGTCTATTTATTGATGGCAGGCGGGGTATGAGAGCTTCTTTTTGCTCCCTGTGCCCCGCCCGGCTCGGATTTTCTCTCTTCTTCCCTGCTTTTTCTCTGCCGGCGGGGCACCACAGGCTTCTTTTTGCTCTCCATGCCCCGCCCGGCTCGGATTTTTTCTCTTCTTCCCTGCTTTTTCTCTGCCGGCGGGGTATCACAGCTCTTTTTCTTCTCCTGTGCCCCGCCCGGCTCGGATTTTCTCTCTTCTTCCCTGTTTTTTCTCTGCCGGCGGGGCACCACAGGCTTCCTTTTGCTCCCTGTGCCCCGCCCAGCTCGGATTTTCTCTCTTCTTCCCTGCTTTTTCTCTGCCGGCGGGGCACCACAGGCTTCTTTTTGCTCTCCATGCCCCGCCCGCCTCGGATTTTCTCTTTTCTTCCCTGCTTTTTCTCTGCCAGCGGGGCACCACAGGCTTCCTTTTGCTCCCCATGCCCCGCCCGCCTCGGATTTCCTCTCTTCTTCCCTGTTTTTTCTCTGCCGGCGGGGCACCACAGGCTTCTTTTTGCTCTCCATGCCCCGCCCGCCTCGGATTTTCTCTCTTCTTCCCTGTTTTTTCTCTGCCGGCGGGGCACCGAAGCTCTTTTTCTTC
>NZ_JAXXXI010000047.1:0-12848 GCF_037359455.1 Suilimivivens sp. | reverse complement strand
GCTTTTCCAAATGACTTTCCAAGCTTTTGTGTCAGATACTTTTCAATATCAAATCCTGCATCATTTACAAAATCCTCATCCAATGTAACGATAGATGCCAGCTTATAGCTTTCAATCGTTTTTTCATTGAAATCTCCTGTACTTTCATATACTGGAATTGCAGCTCCCTCCGCTACAAATTCCGCTTTATCCTTACAATCCTTCGCAAAGATTCTATAACCATTTTTATATGCACGAATAACTGTCGCTATCTTTCTGAAATCAGATTCCTTTTCAATTTCATTCATAACCTTTCCGGCTGCAACAGTCGGCATACTGTAAGTTCCTGTACTAATATCCCTAGTCCTGCATAAAAATGCCTCCTTTCGTAATCTAAAAATAATGACTACGAAAAAACTATAACACTTTATAAGAATGCGTGATCCGATGAAGCGGAATTTGCACGGGGATTTCCTGTGTCAATAGAAAGAGGACATTATCATACATTTTCTCTGATAATGTCCTCTTTCTGTTTGTATCCTGTTATCTTATTTTTCCGGAGAAATAATATATTTTCCTTTTGCGCGAAGCTCCGGTTTTCCTAAGATATCTGCCAGCCTGTCCAGACCGCATATCTCATACACCATACTGCTTACATCCAGCCGACCGGAATCTATTAGATCCAGCGCTCTTTTCTGTGTATAAGGATTAATATAAGAAGCCTTTAGTTCCAGTTCCTTCCGAAAGATTTCAAATGGCTTCACAGAAATCGTCTCATCTGGTTTAGTCAAACCGAACATCATAACAACTGCTTTATTTCCAGCAATATCGATGGCCTGTTCAATGGTAGACGGACGTCCCACACACTCAATAACTGTATTAACCCAGGTCATGCCTGCCTCCTTCAGGCATGCTTTTACATCTTCATGAATCGGATCGATGCACACATCAGCACCCAGCTTTTTCGCTACTTCACGTTTACTCTCCACTGGTTCCAGAAGCGCTATTTTCGCGGCTCCTGCCAGCCTTGCCAATTGAAGCTGTAACAGACCGATCATGCCTCCTCCGATGATGACTACCTGATGTCCCGGCTGAATCTCACACATATCCATGCCATGCAGACAGCAGGCTACCGGTTCCGTCATGGCTCCCTGCTCAAATGTTGTATGCTCTCCCAGCTTGTAAACCTGACGCTCATCTACCGCGCAATATTCTGCGAAACCGCCGTTTACAGTTGTTCCATAACCAATCATATGCTCGCAGTAATGAGCTACTCCCTTTCTGCAGGGATCACATGCCCCGCAGTAGCAGTTCGGATCGATGCATACCCGGTCTCCCACCTGATAATGCTGCACTTCACTTCCTACTTCGGTTATCACGCCAGAAAATTCATGCCCCAGAATCGTCGGTGGCGTTACCTCTGCTGCTCCTTTGTCCCCTTCATAAATATGTACATCTGTTCCGCACACACCACAGGCCTTTACTTGAATCAATACATCCTTCGGTCCCACCTTGGGCATCTCATGATCTTCAATTCTCAAATCATGTTTTCCGTAAAATACTGCACTTCTCATTCTGGTTTTCTCCTTTTTATTTTCCGCAAAGCAGGGAAAGATCGATCTGCTCTGCCAATGTTTTCCCGCCTTCGATACCCGGATGCAGTTTATCCTCTGAGCCACCCTTGGAGTTCAACCTGCTCTCGTCTGCGGGATCCTTCGCCCAACTGTCAAAATCAAAAATTTCATCAAATACTGTTGACCGACGAAGCAAATCATTCACACAGTTACGTTTTTCTTCATGCCAGGGACGCCAGTGATCCTTACAGCCTTTGAACGGAAGCAAAGTCGCCGCATAAATCTTTGTCTGATGATAGTGTGCCGTATCCGCGCAGCTTTCCAGGCCTGCCACTATCTCTTCCGCACTGACCGCCTCCTCCGGGGGAGCTTCCCCTATTGCCGGATGTAGGATATCATTGATACCCTCTAACAAAATCACTGCGTCTGGTACAAATCCATTTGCAAATACGTCCCGCTCAAAACGGACAATTCCACGCTCTCCGAACCAGCCTCCATGTCCGGAACCCACGGAAGCATCATGCAAAAGCCGGTTTCCACAGATCCCCATATTCAGTAACGTTACCCTGCCCTGATACGTCTCCAGCAATCGCTCTGCAAATGGAGCTGTCCACCGGGACATATGGGTAATGGAATCCCCAAAAGCTACTACTGTAAAGACAGGTTCTTCCGTCCACACAGCGATTTGATCCAGACCTGTCACACATTGATGTAATGGTTCTTTTTCAAAAAAACTTCCGGTCAATCCACCTTCATTTTTCGAATACCATACACCCGTCATGGAATTTGCCAGAAAGGTACAGGCACTCTTCACCACATTCTTTCCGGACCATCGAAGCTTGATCTGTATCTTTTGCCCTGCTTCTGCCTTCTGGATCACTTCATCTGACCAGATCCTTTTTCCAGGTGATACCGCTATCCGACGCTGTCCGTTCACAGTGACAGGACATTTTTTCCCATCTCTGACCGCAAGCCATGCCTCTTCTATATGAAGTGTTTCTGTTCCGAAGGTATTCTGGAATCTTATCTTAAATGCTTCGCATGGCGGAAACGCACAGATCTCCACATACTCCGTCTCATTTTCCACATAAAGCGGGAATGCCCCGAAATCCAGACTTCGGTATCCCCAGATACTGTACCAGTTTTTCAATCCTTAATCACTGCTCCCTGTCTAGTCAACGTCTCTCTCAGCTTCTCCGTCGGTACATCCCCGGCTTCACAGCCTTCTCCCAGCGCCAACGCTGCCGCAGTTCCCGCTGCCTGTCCTGTAGCAATGCAGCAGGGAATCACACGGTAACTGGCTGCCGCGCCAGAGGTTCCGCTGATGCATCTTCCGGCTACTAGAAGGTTCTCTATCTTTTCCGGAACCAGACAGCGGAATGGAATCGTATAGTAATCATTCACTTGGTGGAAAGTTGCTCCGCCGCCCTCTGAATTATGAATATCTATAGCATAAGCAAAGGTACAGATGGCATCCTCAAAATGCTTTCTATCCAGGATATCCTCTGTAGTCAGCTTATACTGTCCCTTGATATGTCTTGTTTCCCGTACACCCAGACGAGAGGCCATCTCAATTAGCTCAATATTCTCACACCCCGGAACATACTTCTGCAGAAAATGAAGTACTTCAAATACCTGACGGCGGCCTTCCATGACAGCCTTGCTGATTTCCTCTGTCCTGGTTGCGTCTACGTAAGCCATACGGGTAGTATTGATTTTCCAGCGGCCTTTAATGGGTTCCTCATAATTTCCCACCTCGTGGCGGTCGATATCCCAGTCGCCGTTAGCGCGTGCTTCTTTAATATACCAGGACCAGCAGTTTTCGCCCGGAATTCCCAGCTCACCCTTCGCTTTTTTCTCTTCCAAAGCGCCCACAAACTTCTCCCGATCGATATTGCCTACTTCAAAGAACAGGGTAACCGGCTGCATTACTCCATCCTTCTCATCGCCCTTTACGAAATCACCGCCTGCAAAGTAAACCACGTCTGCATCTCCGGTACAGTCGATATAGGTCTTTGCGCAAAATACTGCCATTCCCTCTTTCATGGCTGCCACTACGCCTGTAATCTTCCCTCCATCAGTCAGCACATCACATACCTGTACATCATACAGGATTTCTGCACCGGCCTCACGTACCATTTCCTCCATTACTACTTCCAATATTTCTGAAGAAAATGGCGTCACATGACAATGACTTTTTATATAGTACGAACTGTAGGTGCTCATACCTTCTACTCTGGAAGGATGAATAGCGCCTCCGCGCTCCTCTGTACGGGTACAGAGTTCATCAAAAATTCCTTTCACAATCTGCTCTGTCGGCTCGTCGTTATAGCAGGTCATAAATGGACCCACCAGACCTCCGGTCGCCATTCCGCCCAGCATCTGCTCCCGCTCAATTAACAAAGTTTTCGCTCCGTTCCGTGCAGCAGCCACCGCTGCTCCAAACCCGGCAGAACCGCCTCCGATCACCAGCACATCTGTCTCTATAATTCTGTCAATCTGCTTCGTATACTGCATGATTTTCCTCCTTCTCTTTCAACCCCTTTTCCCAACATACCCATGCAAATGCATTCGCTCCTATCTCGCTCAGTGCCGGAACCCCCGTTTTCCCAACGCAGATTGGCCCAATTTTCAGAATAGGGACCTGATATCTTGCCGATAGCATACCAATCTGATTCTGCTCCAGATAATGAAAATACTCATGATAAAGAATCAGGTTCAGCCCATTCTCATAAGACATTTCATTGTGCTCACTCCAGAGTTTCACTGATTTCTTATATATGGTCAGCTGATTTTTCCCGGACAAATATTCACAGAAATACCGGTATTTTCCCAGCACATTATCGACATCTTCACAAGTAATTTTTACCTGATCCTTTTTCAGGATGTCCAGCATAGCAGGAAGCTCATTCTCCCGGTACTGCTCCAGGAACTGCTCTGCCTGAGCTTTCCCAACTGCCCAGGCCATTTCAAAAACATCCCTTATCTTATCTTTTGGTATCTTATGAATCATATAATCTGTCAGCAAAATCTGCATACTGCTCTCTTTATCGGGAAAAGGATATTGCTTCATATAGTTCTCCTTTAGTCTGTTCGTGCTGAGGTCAGAATCATCAGCTGATCATCCTCCCGGACTGCTGCAAGTTCTACCTCTGCCAGAGACTTCATCTGTGCTTCGTCCAAAAGTCCGGATAGATCCAGGATTCGCTTTCCAAATATCAGATAGGTATTGGGCAACGTTTTGCCTCCGTCATTGTAATCCGTCATATTGTCTACTGCCCGAAGCAATGCATTCTCCCAGTTTTTTCCATCTGTCATGTACACTTTTCCATTCTTTTTCTGAAGACGAATAACACCTTCTTCATCCGCAATCGCTGTAGGCTTGCTCACTGATTTAATCAGGCCAAAGAGTTTTTTTCTCACCATCTTATATTGCATTGCATACATCATTCCGTTGCCTGCCGCCGTATAGACATTCTTTATGTCTGTATTCAAGTGCTCTGCTACTTTTTTGCGAATCTCCTCCTCTGTCAGTTTTCGATTAGTCAGATCCTTGGAACGAAGCTCTGTCGTACCGATAGCAATAGCTCTTACCATGTTTTTCGTCGCATCAACCTCCACCGATACCTCTACGGTCTCCGGTGACGCACCGGAATGAATGGCTCGTTCTTCCGCCTCACGTCGCACAGCCAGAATGTCCTCCTGAGTTGGATTGGCAATGGTACGCTCTACCGTATCGCGAATCATAGCCAGCGCTACACCGATGGTCGAGATAACCGACGCGTTTTTCGCATTCCGGTGTTTCATGGACAGGGTTTCTGCCAAATGAGGTACCACCGCAGCCGCGCCTCCGCCTCCGCCTACCAGCACAATGGTTCTCGGATCCATATTGTAATCTTCAATCAGTGCTTTTACAACCTTTCCATTCTTCACGGCAGACAACCGAAGCGCTTCCTTCGCCGCTTCCTCCACAGACATTCCCATGTTGTCAGCCAGCGGCTTCCATGCCTTTCTCGCTGCCTCCACGTTTCCTTTTGCATAATCCTCGTCCTTTACATAACCGGCGAGATTGGCCGCGCCTGCCAGAGACAGGGCAAATTTTTTTCCGTTAGAACACTGCACATACGCGTAATCCGGGTCTGTATCCGTGGGCTTTATCGCACAGAGAACCGGGTCAACAATATCTGCGCTGTCAGAATAGACCTCATAATCCAGACCTGCAATATGTACGCTTCTGGGCCCTACATCTGAAATTTTTCCATTTTCAATCTGAATCATACTTCCACCGCCGATGCCCACTGTGCGCACATCCAGAGAAGTCAGATAGGTCTTGTGACCGCCTACCTCGGCGTATTTGACCATGACCTTTCCATCTTTCACACAGGAGATATCCGTACTGGTTCCTCCTACCTCTAGGAAGATACCGTTGGTCAACTTCTCATACATCAGCGCTCCGGCCACTCCTGCTGCAGGACCGGACAGAATCGTCAAAATCGGTCTTCTACGCACCTCATCTACTGTCATTACACCACCGTCACAACGCATTACCATAAGTGGCGTCTGAATTCCGGCTTTTTTAATACTGGATTCTGTCATATTGGCTGCATCCAGCATCTTTGGCATAATGCTGGCGTTGACAACCGCGGTACGTGTTCTTACCTTCAGGCCATAAAGCTTGGATATCTCGTTGGTGGCTGTCGCTGTAATTCCCTTTTCCTGGCAGATCTCCGAAACCTTCGTCTCGTTCTCCGGATGGTCTACACTGAACGCCTCAGCCGCCACGATTGCCTCACAGCCTTTTTCCTGAAGCTGTATCACTGCCTCAGCTGCATTCTGGCAAAATGCTTCGGTTTCACTCTCCACATACTTATTTTCTGAATGAAGGCTCTTGGTAGCCGTCAGGGGAATGTCGCCCATGACCGTATCGCTCTTGGACTTGGCGCCCTCAATTCCTTTTCCGATGGTTACAATACCTACTTTTACTACGTCGCCTTCCAGCAGGGCATTGGTTGCCTGTGTCGTTCCATGGGAAATAAATACTACATCTTCCGGCTTTACCTGATTTTTCTCCATGATCTCACGCAGTACCTGCACGATACCGGCTGCTACGCCTGCTTTATCCTTATGGGTCGTAGGTACCTTGGCTGTGCTGACCAGTTCAAACGTATCATTATTGATCAGCGCTGCATCCGTAAAGGTACCGCCTACGTCAATTCCAATTCTAACTTTCATGTTCCTACCTCTTTTTCTGTTTAAAAGTGTTGCGACCTATAATACTACAGGCCGCAACATTTTTTACTCTGTGAAATTTTTTACAGCCACATCACTGCGCTCACTACGACACCGACGATAACAACCGGCCAGATCCAGGGCAGGAGACGTTTGGTAACAGATGTTACCTCTTCGCCTGTATAGCTTGTTACCCATACATTATGAGTATTGGTCGGACAGCACAGCAGCTGCATAACGGATACGGACGCAAAGCCTCCCATTACCGCATTGACCGGAAGGATATTCATGCCCACCATCAGAGCCGCAATTCCAGCTCCCAGGCCCCACAGGTTCAGCGGTCCACGGTACAGGCACAACGGAGCCAGTACAATGAAGAATAGCAGGAAGGAAACCAGACCGTTCGGTGTAACCACACGCATAATCGGCTCCAGAGATGTCTTTACAGAAGGCTGATTGATAGCCAGAAGCAGCATTCCGATACCAATCATCAGCATCGCCGACGGCGCTGTCGCGGAAAATCCATCAAACAGGGTCTTGGTCAGCATATTCATGGTCCGGCTCCATCCGGCCTTCAGGCTGGTGAAGACACAGGCCCATACAATCGCAATCATAAAAGAAATAATCAGCGGAAACTTAAAGCCGATAACCAAAATCAGCGGAATCAATGGCGTAATCATCGCCAGACCACCCATGATTCCTTTTATCTGATAGACATCATCCTCAGCCTCTCCTACCGGAGCAGAAAAAGCAAATTTTCTTCCCACCTTTTTACAACGAACTACAAAGAATATGATGCCAGAGACAAAAGCACCTGCAGCGCAAATTGCCTGAATTAAAAATGTGTCATCGAAGCTGGTTTCCAAAATTGCACCAATTGCGTTTACATTTGATAAATTCACGTTATTTCCTACACAATATGAAAAGAGCATTACAGCAGAAGCGGTAAACTTATCCACACCTACTGAAACTAGAATCGGAATCACAATTGTACCAACCATGATTACGGTTCCCAGTCCATTTACTACAGAGAACAAAATGGATGCGATGATAAACAGTACCAGGGTTACAATCAGGGTCTTATCGCCGCCAAGTTCAGCTCCCTTTTTAATCATTGTTTCACTGATACGTGTTTTTTCCATCACCATACCGAGCCATCCTGCAAAAATTGCTACCATAATCGGGTCACCAAGCCGGAGAGCACCCGCCTGGATAACGGCCTGTAAAAAACCTATAGCATTGCCATCCGCATCCGTGGCCACAGCCGGGACTCCACCTATCAGACAGATTCCAACAGCCAGTACAAAAAGTGCCAGTACTGTCGGTATCTTACGGGTAACCATAAGACCCATGATAACAAGCATAAACAACAAAATCAGTATACCTTGAAGCATATCACATTTCTCCTTTTTGTTTTATTATTTAAAAACGGCCACACCTGCGCAGTTTTATGTACCGCCTTTAAGTTCTTTTATATCAAACAGGAAAACAGACTATGCCTAAGGATACGTTAATTTACTTCAATCAGGGCGTAACAGTTTTCCCACAAAATCTGACGTGCAAAAATGTCACAAATCTGTTTTCCCGGTTCTCCCGCTTTACGAATCACCGGTTGAAACGCAAAATTCTGCGATATCTTTTCTACCACCTGCTCCAGTCCTTCCACCTGTCCTCCGATAAATACATCCTTGACCGGGAAGAATAACAGCGCGCTTTTAATTACCTGGGTAAGCTTTTCTGCAAGTTTATCCGCAGAAAAACTCTTCAGAGCCGTTTCCTGGGCAATGGCCATCGAGCCTCCGGGATTATTCTCATACCCGGCAAAACTTCCGCTCAGGACTGCGGAACTGATATCGAAAATAGAATCCTTCGAATTATGAATCATTTTCCGGTTCAGCACAAAGCTTGCCGTGATTCGTTCTCCAATATTCACATAAGCATAATCTGTGCAGCTTGCATCAGCCGTCTTCAGATAATAATTTAGATTATAACGATTCAGAAGTTCCTTCTTTACCGGAACTCCACATCTGGTAGCCAAAGCCGTCTCAAGACGAATCAAGTCTGAAGAAAGAGATGTGGAAAATTCTGTCATTAAATCATACTCCGGCAGATCATCCTGACACAAAAGACCCAGTCCAATGATACGCGTCGGAAGTTCTGTTTTCCCATTCTGAATTTCCTGTACGAAACCACCTATCACCTTTAAAAGTCGATTGCCGGAAGTATACCGCGATATCAGCGTACGTTCCGCAATCCGTTTACCGGACAGATCAAATACCTCCGCATTCACACCGTTTCTCAAAACAGAAACCGTAATGATACATCCGTAGTCTTCCTTCATCTGCAAAAGGATCGGTTTTCTTCCGCCAGTAGATACGCCTTCCCGTACTTCCTCAACCATTCCGTCTTTCAAAAGAAGCGACACAGCCATACTTACGGTACTTGGCGAAAATCTACTTTGTTCCGCTATCTCAATTCTGGAAACAGGCCCCTGTTTTAAAATGTATTCCAGCACCTTTGCTGTATTATTCCTTTTTACATCCTTTAAAGATTTCTTATCCATCTATCATACCACCTACTAATTTTTAATATCGAATTAAGTATACAATTCTATTTTCTTTTTTTCAATGGGCAGTATGCAATTTTATAATTATTTCAGAAATAGAAATCCGTGTTTATCTTTTTTCTATCTTCGAATTAAGTATATGACGCTTTGATTATTTTGTCAATTATCAAGTCTGTTTTCTTTATTTTTTTAGCTATTTTCACAAATTTTTAGCTCATTTTTGTATATATCATATAAAATCAAGGCGGATACGGAACCCCTATCCGCCTTTTGTTTTTTCGATTTTAAAAATAACGATTTTACACCAGATGAATGATATCAATCAGCACCACGGCCACCAGCCCGTAATACACCACGATGGCCACCAGGTCATTGATGGTCGTGATCAGTGGTCCGGACGCTACGGCCGGATCCACGCCTACCTTTTTAAAGAAAATCGGCATCAGGGTTCCCACCAGGCTGGACACCACCATGGCCCCACCAGGGATACGCCCACGCAGGCGGAAATCATCATAGAATAGCCCAGGGAAAAGCCCTTAAACAGATGAATGTAGGCTCTCAGGAACAGCAGGGCCATCACTGTCAGAATCACGCCGTTGAAGAAGCCAATCTTCATTTCCTTGAATATCAGCTTCACCTTCTGTCCGGTGGTCAGATTTTCGTCCATCAGTACCCGGATAGTTACCGTCAGGGACTGGGTTCCCACATTGCCGGCCATGTCCAGAATCAGGGACTGGAAGCACATGACGATGGGAAGCACCGCTACGACGGATTCAAAGACGCCCACCACGGCGGACACTACCATGCCTAAGAACAGCAGAATCACCAGCCAGGGCAGTCTTTTGCGGATGCTCTCCCGGGTAGTTTCGTTTAGGTCCTCCTCTGCGGTCAGACCAGCCAGCTTTGCGTAATCGTCGCCCATCTCGTCGTCCACGATTTCCACGATATCCTGGGTGGCACTCTAGAAAAATTATTTTGATCAATCATTGATGTCTTTTCCTTCCTTGTTTTTTCAGAACATTCTCTGCCTCTATTAATGCAGTTCTCCTTATAAACTCACTATATGAGGCATATGCTTCAAGCCTAGCTGCTTGTTTTAACTTATCAAGTTCTTCCTTACTAACCCTAATACTCATTGAAATTGTTTTGTTCATATACTTATCCTCCTGCAAAAACAACATCATTTATGTGCAACATTTGCAATACATTTCTGCACAGAAAAAACACAAAACAAAAACCATAACTAATAGTCACCTCTACTATTAATTATGGTTTTTAAAGTTCTTGTATTATGTAATAATTATGTTTTTCACAAATTATTTTCCATAATTTCCAAATATTTCTCTGGAAATCCAATCAGATTCAAATCAATGTCATCCCTATACTCATCTATCACAGCTTCCACTGTTTGGATCAAAGATTTTTTACTGCTTTCATCTGGAAGTCTTTTCAGTAAAACAAGCGTATATGCAAATAATGAGTTATTCTTTATCTCCGGATGCTTTTTCAAAAATGATGTTGTAAATTTTGCTGGTGGATTGAAATCCGTGTTATACATCCTTGCTGCATGTGCACATTTATTTCGTAATACTGACAAACAATGAAGATGATTTTCTAATGTATCCTTTCCAACACCAACCATACGAGCGATAGCATCTTTTTCTGAATAATACATAGAACTGTATAACTTAGACATATTAGAAAAAGACATTAATTCTACAATAACCCACAACGGCATTCTGCTGGAATATTTTATCTTGTGATGTTTCACAATCAGACTATCTTTGTAATAATTTTTCTCCCTGCTGAAATTTTCCATAACTTCCTTGTAACCCTTTTTGTTATAGAAATTATTTTCATCGTAATGTTGATCATACGGAGCTTCCGTACATTTGGCTATTGAAAATCCATATGCTATCTGCGTCCTATAATATACTTCTGCCTTTTCGATATAGCGCCGAAATGTATCACGCAATATTTCATCTACTTTATATAAATGATATACCGTTTCAAAAGTAGTTCCTTCAATATAGTTACTACCAGAAGGCTCTTGTCTGAATTGCAAAGCATAACCCGTAAAACGATAATAATTTACTCTTTTTAATATATCTTTTGCTTTTTCTCTATCAGCGACAATCATCCCGTGAACTATTAACTTATCTAACTGTTCATCAAAGGTCAATGGTTTTTTCAAATCCATAAAAGCTCTCCTTAACGTAAAAAAGCTGAGCACACGACTCAGCTTGGTCCCCAATGTCCAAAAGACTTCGGGCAACTCTGTTACATATAGTATATTCAAAACTCAGAAAAATTGCAATAGTTTTTATATTTTTTCCGCATTTCCATCAATAAAAAATCTACTACATTGCCTGCAAGTAGTCCCTTACTACTAAGGAATCCTCCCAACACCTTTGCCTTTATCCCACTTCCAGCCATGAGCCTTAGTAGTCTAAACCGTAGTAATTCCAATACTTTCTGCCATATTCTGCCCTGTGTTGCCCCAGTCTGCGAAGGTATGCATTATCATAAAACTGGAGTGCCGTGGCAGATGAATAATATCTTAATCATCTAAATTTTCCTTCCTGCAATGCCCTAAAGTGCAGTATTTTGCACCGTTTTGCGACTCATGCCGCGATTTGCAAGATGCACAGAATTCGGTTAATTCTCAGTTTTCAGCGCAAAATGAGGCAAATCAGTGCCAGCAAACGTAGTCGAATTTGCGAAAATAGACTACTGCGATTTTTGGCAGGTACTACTTGATATTCTGCTACATACGTCAATACTTTGCTCTCAAGAAAACCCTGCTAACCATTATACAATGACTAGCAGGTTATCTATATGTAAAGGTCACCATTTTGCATTCATCGCGTAGAGCAATAATACAACCTGCATGATCATAATCAATGGAATGCCCACAGTGAAATAATCTTTTCTCGTTTTATGCCTTAGCAAATACATTGCAATAAGGCCTCCTATGGAACCTCCAAAGAACGCCAATGCCAACAGGGTTACAATTCTAATACGAGACTTTCTTTCTATAGCAGCTATTTTATCAATTGCAAAGGCCGCGAACGTAATGAAATTAATAATCACTAGATACGCCACGAGAATCTTGTGTTGATTGAAAAATGTCCAGAAAGCCAAAGTTATGTGATCGGCATAATGTCCTCGAATTACCAGGAACAAAATAATTTGAATCACAAGAATACAAGACACGAACACTCTGGACATCATATCGCCTTTTCCAGCTTTGCGGTCAAAAATCAAAATCGATAAGACAATGCCTAATGATCCCCCAAGAATAGACACAATGGTTAAGACTGCATCTATCTGGCCTTCAGCAGTAAAACGGTAAAGAAGAGTATTCACAAGATATAGGAGCATTCCTATGATATTTATGATTACAATATACGTCATGAATGGGCTCAATTCCCACATCTTATTCCCTCCCATAATAATCTTTGTTTTTCTCTTGTTAACTCGCTTTTTCTCACATTTTC